>JAGRAW010000249.1 GCA_020434415.1 Bdellovibrionales bacterium | reverse complement strand
GGTGCGATCAGCAGGCACTGATGAAATTACGTAACGGAAAAGCGGACCGAACTCAGGGTGATTCACCTTTTCCAAGTCTGATACGGCGATCTCTACCTGGTGTGTGAGATTGGTCGCTTCCAACCCATACCGCAGGTGGTATTTCTCAACCGGCTCTCCCGGCACTTGCCAGAGTACTTCAACCGAGGAAAGCTCACGAGCTTCCGCGGGAGGAGCCCCCTCTGTCTGTCGGTTTTCTGGCGTCGATGGCTCGTCAACGACCGCCGATGCTTCCGAGGTGCCATCGACAGCAGATGCACTGCCGTCCGTCCCTTCCGTCTCGCCTTGGGAATCCGCCGGCGCCGATTCGTCTTGGGGCGCCTCGCTTTGAAAAGCAGAGCAACCGATTAGCAAGTTTAAGATGGCCACAGCCAGAATGAGCCACGGCATTCTGCTGGAGTCGATTCGGCGTTCTACGACGGAAAGATCTTCAGTAATCATTAGGTCTCGAATAGAGGTACATTCGCAATTTCGGCGCCAGCTCGCGCGCTCTCGCTAAAGAAGAGACGCAATACACGCGTCGCGGTCGCTAGCCGCAGATTAGTACAACCTAGCGTTACCACGAGCCTCTACTATACCGTCAGTCGGTTGAAAGGCAACAAATCAGCCGATCTAGCCTGCTCCGCGCCGTTGCCTGCAGTTCCAATAGTGTTGCAGTCGTCCTTCAAACACGGTTTTTTATTCTTTTGCGAATTGGTGGGCATTGCTATTTTCTCAGTGATGGCTACTCAACAAAGTCACATTTCATTCTCGCTCGGGGTTGGCTTGCTCTACACCCTCGGGGGCATCTTCGTGCTCAGCATCAACCCTGAATACGCTTTGCTGGCAGGGGTAATTATTGTCATCGCCGGAATGCTGCCGGATGTCGATTCGGGAACGGGCGTCCCGGCCCGTGAGCTTGCCGGTCTACTTGCAGCGGTTAGCCCACTCCTCATTCTCGAGCACATTCCTGAAGTGAGAGTTGGTGGTGTCGCCCGCGTGACGCTAGTCGTTGTCTGCGCCTATCTTCTCACGCGCGTCCTGATCGTACGCGGGCTGCAAAAATTCGCGTCCCATCGCGGTATTTGGCACAGTCTTCCGGCTGCGATCATTACCTTCGAGCTGACCTACCTCCTGTTTTGGGATGTCTTTTGGTATGACCGGCTTTATCTGGCCTCGGCAGCGCTAACAGGGTTCATGCTGCATCTGCTGATGGATGCCTACACCAACCTGGACCTTGTCGGGCAGGCGATGGGCAACGCGAACAAGAAGCCTCCGGTGCTCAAGCTGCGCGGCAAGTCGATGGGCCCTACGATTGCAATGTATGCCGGGATGCTCTACCTCGGCTATTTCGTCGCGAGAGACTTCTACCCGGGTATCGAACGATACGCGCGGCTCCCCTTTTAGCGCTCCGAATTCAGGGACTTAGGCGTCCTTGAACCCTGCTCACGGCTCGATTAGCCTAAGAAGAGTAAGCCCCCGCACCAGGTCAGTTATCCGTGCTCGTCCCTCTTTGTTACTAACGAACGCCTCATTCGGCGTTCGAGTTAGCTACGCTCGTCGGTCCCATAGAATTTCTGCGACTCCTGCGTGCCTTTTGAATCTAAAGCCTCAAGAGGAGTAGACCCACCTATGGCTCAACAACCGGAACAGTCCGTGGCAAGGGTGCACGAGGCGCCGGGCAGGCGCTTGCAGCCGAGCAGCCCCGCCGATCTGGTATACGCTGCCGAACTGATCAAGGCAGTCGGCGGCGATATCGCTCAACTGGCCAAGATCCAGAACGAAGGCCTGGGCCAGCTCGATACCCTTACGAAGCAGCTCGCCTACGTGCGAGAGGTCATGGACTACAGCCTGTTTGTCACGCCGACCCAGGCTGAGAAAGACGACGACCTGTATCCGTTTTCAATTTGGTTGCGCGAGCAATTCTCGGGAATCACCCGGCAGATTGCCGAACAGGCTCGCCTGTTGAACGAACGCCCCTCCAAGGAACCCGAGGAAACGCAAGCGCTTGCCGATGCTGTCCAGATGGAGCTCGGCAGGATTGAGACCGTGCTTCGTGAAGGTCTTGCCGCCGTTGAACGCGCGGCCACCGATCTTCCGCACCACGACGTAATCCAGCAGACCGTCGAGCGGGTTCTCAATGAACGGCTCGGCGTCGTGACGCAGCAGCTCGAGGATACGACCGGCGCCGTGACCGGTCGTCTTGATCATGCATATGAAGCTCTCGTTCGCATCGAACGACAACAGGGGGAGCAAGCCAAACTGCTCAAAGCGCAGGGCGAAATCATTGCACAGCAACGAAACCTCACTCCTTATGACGACTTCGATGTTCAGGTCGAGGAACTGCGCGACTTGATCAAGTCTCAGACCACACGCTGGCGTCTTTACGAAAACATCTTCTATGGGCTGGTCGTGTTCATGCTGCTTGCGAACACGATGCTCCTGGTGTGGCTAAATCTCCGCTGGTAACGTTGAGGAGACTTGCCTTCGACGTACCACACGCCGTCCAATCCCCGTGCGCGTGCACCTGAACGTCCCCGCTTCCCGGCAGGCTTCGCGTGCCGGTCTTGCCGAAAAACTCCGTTTTTCAACAAGCCCTACTGGCGGTGTCGGGCCACGAGAACCACGACGAAGAGCAGCGCCCAGTGAAGCGCTCCGAGTACAGCGTTCTGTAAGGGGAGTCGCCACGCGAGTAAGGGCACCGAGATGCTCATCGGTTCCGGTGCCGCCAACAGCAATGACTCGATTAGGGTCAGCAGCAAGACCCCCAGCACGAGCACCCAGGAGAGTTTTCCTGTGGAACGTTGCCCGCTACGTAGGGCTCTTTGCACAAGGTGCACCAGCACCAAGCACCAGCCGAATTGCAAGGCCAAAAGCAGCGGCGCTCGTAGTAGCGGCTTCGCCTGTGTAGGGACGAAGCGCAAGGCGCCCTCGGTCAAGCTTGCCGTGTAGTCGACGACGTGCGGTCCGAAGAGAATCACGGTCGATAGTTGCTCTTTCGCAGCGATACCGGCAGCAAGTAGTGCCGGGCCTGTTGCCTGCGGATCCACTTGGGAAGCTGCGTAATAGTGTAAGCCTACAAGGCCCGCGCCGGCGGCTGTCGCGAAAACGATCGACAGGAGTGCTGCGCGCCATACTTCACGCCAGGCACGGCACGCCATCGTCAACGCCACAGGCAGCAGCGAAGCCGAAAGCAGGAATGCGAAAGAACGAATCGCCCCGGTTAGCAGCACCGTCGATGTCGCCGGAGGTTCACTACCGTTCTGTGGAGTGGTTACGTCCGGAAGGAGTGAATCCAAAAGGAGATGCACCACCCCAAATGCCGCCGCGCCGAACGAAACGAACAGTGCTCCACGAAGGAGTTGGATTAGTGTCAGTTGAAGACGTCGCTGTGTCGAGTGTCGCGCGGGTGACGTAACTGTAGGCTTGCGCGCTCTCGTCGGGCGCGGCGGTAGTGTTGCCGGTTCTACTGGTTCGGGCGGCTCGACTACCTGGAGGAGCTGTTGGGACTTTACTTCAAGATCGTTGATAAACGAACCGGTATCCTTGCTGCTCGAGCTGCCGCGATCGAGATGGGTTTTGAGGTAGTCAATCAACTCTTGTGCGCTCTGGAAACGATCGCGGGGGGACTTCTCGAGCAGCTTGAGAACTAGCTTGTTGAGCCACTGCGGTGTTGAGGGGTCCAGCTCATTTGGTGGAGTTGGTTTGCGCTCGAGATGGAGCCGCATCAGTTCGGCAGGGGAACCCCCGTCGAAGGGAACATCGCCGGTAATGAGCTCGTAGAGAATGATACCGAGGCTATAGAGGTCGACAGAAGGGGAGGGGGCCTCGCCGAGCCAAATCTCCGGCGCGATGTAGCAGACGGAGCCCAGAATCTCGTTGTGCGCCGTCATGTCCGAAGTCTCCGGACGAGCTACTCCGAAATCGGTGATGCGTATCGTTCCGTCATTCAGCACCAGGATGTTGCCGGGTTTTAAATCCCGATGCACTACGCCTGCACGATGTATGGCGTGCAGCGCTTCTGCTGTCTGAAGCGAGAGTTCCGCAATCTTCGCTTTGGGGTAGGTGCTGTTTTGGATGATCTTGTCTAACGGAGTGCCCGGAACATATTCCATGGTGAAATACGCCAGACCTTCATCGGAACCGACATCATACGTACGCACGACGTTACGATGGCTGACTCGGCGCATCAATTGCACTTCACGAAGAAAACGCTGCATGAGCTCTCTGTCGTGGAAGTAATCCGGGTGCAGCACCTTGATGGCGACCAATTCATCGCCGAGAACGGCGTCTGCCGCGAGGTAGACGCACCCCATGCCGCCCTTCCCGAGGCGTTCCAAAATCCGATACCGCCCCGCGACCTTGAAGCCGATGGGAAGTGAATTGTCGTCCAGGTTGATGTTCTCGCTGCTCATACTACCGTTTGGGCTGTTGAGTAAGCGTTCAGGGGTAGGGCAAGAAACGCTCGAGAGAGTGTGAGCAGACTGCCTTAGGCGACGCTTCTTCTCTACCCGGCTCCAGCTTCGACTGGAGGTCTGAACGATTACGGCTGTTGGATAGATCGGCCTAAGTGGCCGAAATCTTTACCGCCGAAATAGGGGAGAATCGGCAGCAGAAAAGCCCCGAACAAAAAGCAGGCTCGCTTTTCCATTACTCGGGGCATGAACGGGTGACGAGGGGGACTTACTTGCCGCGACAGGCGCTAGCTCGCAGAAATTCTCTATTTATTTTAGCGATATAGCGGACACTAATCTCTTTGGGGCAGACCGCTTCGCACTCGTATTGGTTCGTGCATGCGCCGAAGCCTTCTTCATCCATCGCTTCGACCATGTTCAACACTCGCCGTTCCCGCTCGGGCTCACCTTGGGGCAGCTCGGCGAGATGGGACACTTTCGCTGCGGTAAAGAGCATGGCTGAGCCGTTTTTGCAGGATGCTACGCAGGCGCCACAACCGATGCATTCAGCCGCGTCCATCGCCCGGTCCGAGCGTTCTTTGGGTACCGGAATAGCGTTTCCGTCCGGTACTCCGCCGGTATTTACCGAGACAAACCCGCCGGACTGAATGATTCGATCGAACGCACTGCGATCCACCACCAGATCACGGATGATGGGGAACGCTCGCGCGCGAAACGGTTCGATCGTGATGTGCTCGCCATCCCGGAAGCTGCGCATGTGAAGCTGGCAGGTTGTTACTCCCCGATCCGGTCCATGGGCGATGCCGTTAATCATCAGCGAGCAGGTGCCGCAGATCCCTTCCAGGCAATCGTAGGCCATCGCGATTGGCTCTTCCCCGCTTTCTTCCAGCTCCCGATTCAGTTTGTCGAGCATTTCGAAGAACGACATGTTCGGGCTGATATCGGTCGCACGATACGCGATCAGCCTACCCGGTTCGTTCGGTCCTTTCTGTCGCCACACGTGGAGGGTGAATTCCATTACTTGTAGCTCCTCACCGCCAATTCGACGTTTTCAAAATGTAGGGGTTCCTGATGCAACGTGGGAGTGGTGTCGAGACCGTTGAATTCCCAGGCACTGACAAAAGAGAATCGTTCGTCATCTCGCTGCGCTTCACCTTCCGAAGTCTGACTTTCCTCCCGGAAATGCCCGCCGCAGGATTCTTCACGAACGAGCGCATCGAGACACATCAGCTCCGCAAATTCGAGGAAGTCGGCGACGCGACCGGCGCGTTCGAGGGCGATATTGTATTCCTCGTTCGTTCCGTGCACTTTCACTTCTCGCCAGAAACGCTCCCGGAGCTGGGGGATCTCTTGGAGGGCTTTGCGCAGGCCTGCGTCATTGCGCGCCATGCCGCAGTAATTCCACATGATGGTTCCCAGCTCGCGGTGGAACGCATCTGCAGGGGTCTTTCCGTTTACCGCAAGAAGTCTTCCGATGCGGTCTTCAACTTCTTGGGTCACTTCGCGAAAGCTTTGATGGGTGGTGTCGAGCCTTTGCGGTTTTGTCCGGGCAAAGTAGTCCCCAATCGTGTATGGCAGGACGAAGTAGCCGTCGGCAAGCCCTTGCATCAAGGCACTCGCGCCCAAGCGGTTTGCTCCATGGTCCGAGAAGTTCGCTTCTCCGACCACGAACAGCCCTGGGATATTGCTCATCAGATTGTAATCGACCCACAGGCCGCCCATGGTGTAGTGCGGCGCCGGAAAGATTCGCATCGGTGTGCGATAGGGGTCTTCTCCGGTTATCTTTTGATACATATGGAAGAGGTTGCCGTAGCGTGCTGCTATCACGTCGTGGCCGAGGCGA
>JAGRAW010000248.1 GCA_020434415.1 Bdellovibrionales bacterium | reverse complement strand
AGTCGATGCCGGCAGGTGTCGAAACCGATGCAGGATCAAACGGTGCAGGTGACGACGCCCGGTAGCTTTTTTGAAGCTGACGCCAGAAAGGGGTGAAGACCCGATAGGGACCGCCGGTCGAGGTCTCAACTTCCCATGGCTCGATGAGCAAACTACCGTTGAATGAGCGACATGTGAGGCCTTGCTCGGTCAACGCATCTTTGAGCGCGGTGTCTCGCTGTACGAGCACCGGATCGTAAAGTCGATTCCAGTAGACTCCCTCGGCTTTGGCTTCTTCGGCTAGCTGGGAGAGAGCTTTGCCAACAGGGCCGGTGCGAATGACTAGTGCCAGACCTTTCGCCAGCAGCGCATCTTGTAGTGCGACCAGCGAGTAGTGCAACCACCATCGACTGGCTCCTCCCGGTGACCAGGGCGCCTCTTCTTCCGGACTCCAAATAAACACGGGGAGGATTCTATCATGCTCCTTGGCGGCGGCATGAAGCGCAGGGTTATCGTCGATGCGTAGGTCTCTCCGGAACCAAACTATTGCCGTCCCCATTTGTATCCGCGGTTCATGTGTTAGTATCTAGCTCCAGCTACCGGTGACGAAGTTAGCGTAGGCTAATTACACCAGTTGGATTGGTCGGAAATCCTCTGTCAATTTGCTCAAGAAGACGATCGATGGACTTGTTTAGCAAACTGAGAGGTTGGCACTCTTCATAAATTCATACTTGAGACAACTAGTATAGGAGTCAGGCATGGCAGACCACGACGAGATCATCCGAGAATTAATCGTGTCATATTGGATGGAGATCGAAACGGTGCAGAATTACCTCGCCAATTCGGTCAACCTCGATGGCGTTCGCGCGGAAGAGATCAAGAGCTCGCTTGCTGCCGATGTGCAGGCGGAGTTAGGCCATGCGCAGCGCATTGCCGGAAGAATTCGGGTGCTTGGCGGAACCGTTCCGGGGAGCATGGATTTCGAGGCGGCGCAAAGCTCGCTTCAGCCTCCTAAAAACAGCACGGATCTTGTTTCAGTCATCCGCGGTGTCATCGATGCCGAGGAGGCTGCCATCAAGCAGTATGAGAAGTTGATCAAGTTGACCGACGGAGTCGATTATCCGACGCAGGATCTTTGCATCGAGCTGCTTGCGGACGAGCAGGAGCATCGACGGGAGTTCCGCGGTTTTCTCAAGGAATTCGAAAATCAATAAATGGGCGTCGACAGCGGAGCGGGCTAGTCGTCCACGGTCATGTGGAAGAGCGGCCTGCCCGCTTGTGTCCTTGCCAAGCGATCCGCTAGATGGCGCCGCTCGCCCCAGGCTGCCGGTAGGAAGCCGAGACCGCCGGTGCCGAGGGTCGCGACTTGCAGCATCGCTCTCACCGCCGCCTGCGCAAGCGTCAGCGGGAAGCCGTGGAGATTCAGCACTTCGTAGCGGGCGACCTTACAGCCGACGGTCTGTCCGGTCGCTGTAAGCAAGATCGTGTTCATCACCAACCATACGAAGTAGAACAGTAGCCCCAAGTCGAACATGTACGGGAGAAGGTCCAGCATCGGCGGAACTTGCTGTGCCAACACTACTTCTCGTACATGGGGCGGCAGTATTCCCAGGAAGCCGAATACCGCGGTAACGAGTCCGGTTACCGTGACATCGACCATAAGAGCAACCGAGCGTTGAAAGAAATTTGCAGGTGCGACAGGGATCGTCGGCGCTTCGTCCCGGAATTGCGCGAGCTCTTCTTGGCGTTTTCTTTCCTCTTGTTCGTCGTGGACGTAGCGCTCGACGGCTGCCTCCAGACGAACGCTGTCAAGCGTTCGTTCGGCTGATGTCGGCATTCGTCGTTCGTGCCGATGTTGTTTGGCGGGATCGAGAAGCTCCTCGCGGGCGACATCGAAGAGCAGGTCCGTTGTCTCCGAACTACGGAATTCACATAGCTCATTCAGACCGATTTCAGCAGCGACCATGCCGTTGCCTTGGACAAGTTGTTCTTTGGCGAGAGCCCAGAGCTCGTCCGCGATACCGCATCGAGCCTCCGCAGGGGCGAACGCCATAGTTTCGCCGATTGCGATTGGGAGCGGTTTCGATGAGCGGTGCTCCTCAAGTAGTGTCGGTGAGTCGTTTTGTTCGGTCTCGGTAGAAAGGCCGAATGCGGTGAAAAAGTCGTCCAGGCGAATTTCGTCAGCGTCCCCCGCCGACGGATCGAGGTCGTCTTCATCCGGCTCTTGTTCTTCGGGGTTCCCCACGCGGTCTTCCTCGACCGTTTCGATCCGGAACGGCTGCTCCATGAGCAGAGTCGTCTCTTCTTCGTTCCCGGGTTCGCTGACGGGATCTTCCGAACCGATGCCCAAATTCAGCCCGGCTGTCTCTACCGGCGTTTGGAGGATTCTCTGTAGATCTTCAGCAAAGAACACACCTGTCTGCACCGCTTGATCGAGCAGGAGCGGGTCGGGCGAGGGGTCTTCGATGGCCACGAGCTCTCGTGCAGGTTCCTCGGCGACCTCGTCGAGCAGGGTTATCAGGGCGTGCTCCACCGCCGGATTCTCCACCGCTACGGGTTCCGTTACGGAGCTAAGAGAAGCTTCGGATATCGGGTCACCGTCGTCATTCGCTTCATGGACCTCGTGTGATGATTCGTCGCTTTCGTGCCCCTGGGGGACGTCCGAAACGGAGTCTTGTAGCAGCTTCTCGAGATCTGCGGAGAGAAAGATGCCGGTCTGTTCCATCGGCGATCTAGCCGACGGTTCGGCAGCGAGAGTGTTCTCGGCCTGTGCTGCTGTTGGCGTTGCAGTTTCGGAACGGAAAGGATCCCGGTCCGCTGCCGTTTCGTCCAGGTCATCCGGAACGACGTCTTGCTCTTGCTGGAAGGGGTCTGGAGAACCGAGTTCCTCGACTACAGACGACGGCTGTTCGAGCAGTATTTGCTGGAGGTCTTCCATCAAGAAAGTTCCAGTCTGTTCCATCGGGGAGGCGTCCGGCATCTCGACCGGGGAGTCAGGCTCCGGTTCGTCCCTCTGTGGAGCTGTGGTTTCGGCTTCGCACGGAGAATGGAGTTCGGCGAATGCTTCAAGCGGCTCTTCCGAAACGGCGTGTCGATCTTCGTCCGGAGTGAAATTGTGCACATCCTCGACGGCAGAGGACGGCGGGGTCTCGGAAAGTTCCTCGGTGCTCTCCCATTGCTCCTCAGCGAAGGTCGGTGACAGCTCGAGGTCGTGCGCGCGTATGGCTTCCTCAGCGCTGCCACTCAAGAGTCGGTCCAGGTCCGCAGTTAGGAAGGCGCCTGTTTCGACCATCGGTTCCGCCGAGGGTAGGTCCAGATCGGGCAGCGAGTCGAGCACTAAATCGTTTTCCGGTTCAAAGTCTTCGGCTATTGCAGAGTCTTGAGGTGGTTCCGCAGCATCAGTGGCCCCTGCGGAGTCTTCAGTCGCACTTGCGCAGTACCCTTCGTCGATTCTCGCTGACGTATCGAGGAATGCCTCTCGAATGAAATACGTCTCCGGCGCGAGGAACGCATCTGGTGTTTGCGCAAAGAAGAGCACCGGATCCGACGTTGTTGAAAGAGCAGCATCGTCGGTGTCGGCGGCGACTGTTTCCGACGGCGGAAAGTCACCAGCCAGGCTCTGTCTCGGTAAGTCGATCTCTGCTGCAGCCGGATGTTCCGGTTCGGTATCGGGCACAGTTCCGAGGAACAGCTCGTGGGTCCCCCCGCCGAGAAGTGCTTCTGCGGCAAGAAGCTCCGACATCGCTTCTGCGAGCTGGTGTTCCTCGCTCTCACTCTCAATCGCAGTGTCGTCTTCCGTGCCGGGGGCAGTCGGAGCTTCAATGGCGACCTGGTCGTGGGAAGAAAGAGCACCGCTTAGAGCGTATCCCGACTCGGGTTCGGGATCGAAGGTGGCATCCATGTCTGCAGATTTCGAGGCAGCTTCTAGAAACGAACACCCTTCACCTTCAAGTAGGTGAAGTTCCTGGTCCAGTTCGGCTTCTAACGCTGCAAGGTCCGGAAATTCGGGTTCCGGCTCAGGTGCCTCTTCGATCTCGGCGGGGGGCGCCTCTTCTTCATGTTGGAAGAACGTGGTCCCTTCGGCCATCAGTCCCGCGAGTTCTCGATCAAGCTCGCTCGATAGAGCAGCTAGGGGATCGTCTGTTGATTGGTTTGCAAGGTCAGGCTCGAACAAGTGGACGGCATCGAGCGACGCAGAGAGCGACGCGAGAACGTCGTCGGCGGCAGGAGCCGCCGATTTTTCGTCACTCATAGTGCCGACAATCGACTGTTGCTTCGTTTCGGCTTCGAGCGCTGCGAAGGAGTCCATCAGCCCCTGTAGGAGCTGATCCGGATCGTCGCTAATCACCGGCTGAGCAGGCTGCACCTGTGGCTGCTCCTGCGGTGGCTCCGCCTCGCCAGTCTCCGGCTCGTCGAATTCGATCTCGAATGCAATCTCGAGGTCGTCGTCGACCATGAAGCGCGATGGTTGTTCCGCCTTCGCTTCCTGCTTTTCGACCTTGACGGCCTCGACATTCAGCTCCTCCACGTCGCCAAAAAGGGCTTCGAGCTGTTGTTCCAGTAGGGCATCGTCGTCATCGAACTCGACTACCTTCGGGGCGACGAGCGGCCCTTTCGATTTTCTCTCCGCGCTTTCGTCAAAGACGTCGTCGGCCGACTCGCTGTCGCTGAATGTAAGACCTTGCAAGGCCATCGTCGCTTCTTCGGCTTCAAGCAACGTGTGGTCGAGCGAGGCATCGAGGTCGTACAGTAGATTTGCTTTGTTGAATAGCGGTCGGTCGTCATCGCCGGGCGTTCGATCGGCAGGCGCTTGGTCGGGAGTGTGCTTGTCTTGCGAGTCTTCCTCGCCAAGGAATAGTGCGCTCAAATTGTCATCAAAGGACTGCAGGGAATCCGTCTGATTGTCCAGGCCGCCGAACGAGTCGAGCAGGTCAAGCTCTTTCGCGGAGAGCGCCGAAAGGTCGGCACTGCTTAGATCCTCGTTGGCGCGACTTGGCCCCATCTGATCAATGGCGTCGATCAGGTCATTCAGTTCCGGTGACGCTGCGTTCGTCGGAGCGACTACGACAGGAGCTTGCGGCAGTTGCTCTTTGCGTCGCAACTCTTCGAGGCCGGCGATCAGGTCGCTGAGGTCGAGCGGGTTTGCTGCGGGACCGCTCCCACGCGCCGACTGCTGCGGACGCGATGATGGCGCCTGAGCAACTTCGTTCTCGAGCATCTGCTGTAGATCGTCCAAAATATCGAACGGGATCTCCGGCTCCCGCGGCATCGTGAGGGGGGTGGTCGGTCGAGCAGCGTGCTCCGGTTGCGCGGGCTTAGGCGTCGCGGCGGGTTCTACCGGTTTGACCGGTGACGCCACGGCTTGGGCGCGAGGGTGACCCGCGGGTACATACGATTGAATCGGAAGTCCCAACCGAGTCTTCAGTGGGCGAAGATCGAGGCTGCAGCGGGGGCAGTCGTCGCGACTATCTGAAGTAAGCAGATCGCACTTCGGACACTTCATGAGGAACTACAAAACCTAGCTGACACACCTCTTTGCTGCTGCTTCCGCGTGTCGTGCCTAGTTCAGGCCGGTAAGCAACATACAGAGCCCCGACGCCAAGACTGCCGCAGTTTCACTTCGCAGTGTCGTCGAACCCAACTTTGCGGTCCGATACCCATGCTGTAGTGCCAATTCGAGCTCGCTCGAAGTGAAACCACCCTCTGGACCTACCGCTATATAGGTTTCGACAGGTCGCGGGGAATTCTCAAGGGAGGTGGGGGAGAAAGATTGAACGGGGAAAAAACTGGTGATCTCGGGAGGTTGTTCGGTGCCGGGCACCGAGCAGAGAAGTCTGGTCTCCTTTGGCTTTTGCGCCGCGAGGTGGAGGTGGTCGAGTGCGGTCGAGAAATCCGGGTGCAAAAATACCGAAGTGCAACGCGGACTATGCGACTGTTTCAGTGCGGCGTCGCGGACTCGCTGCAGCCGTTCCAGCTTTTCACGTAGGCGTTCGCCTCGCAGGGGATGTTGGCTCCGCTCGGCGAAGAAAAAATGAACGCTTTTGAGGCCAAGCTCAGCAGCTTTTTCGCAAATGAAGTCTGATTGTGCCGGTTTCACCACTGCGGCTAGAAGAGTGACGTCCGGCAAACGAGGGCTCGGTAGCTGCTCTACGACTTCCACTTCGCAACGTTCGCCGGTGATACTCACTACAATTGCGCGTAGTGAGTGCTCTTGGTCTAAAGCGAACAGCTCGACCTCGGCACCAACTTCGAGACGCAAGACTCTGCTCGCATGCCGAGCTTCTTCCGCGGCAAGCGTCAGACGAAACGGCAAATGGATGTGCGCTTTGGG
>JAGRAW010000247.1 GCA_020434415.1 Bdellovibrionales bacterium | reverse complement strand
CAGAGCGCAAGCAGCCTCAGGAGAACATTCGGCCAAGGTCCTCTTGGTCGATGATTGCCGAGAATTGCTGGCGGTGACGAAGGAGATCCTCGAAGTGCACGGCTACGAGGTCTCGACTGCATCATCTGCTGCTCAGGCATTGCGCCGCATGGCTCGAGACATTCCTGACATCATCATCTGCGATGTCATAATGCCTGAGCGAAATGGATATGAATTTCATCAAGAGGTTGTCTCGAATCCTGACTGGTGCGAGGTCCCGTTCATTTTTCTCACCGGGATGTCCGGTGAAGAAGAAGTCAGAATGGGAAAGGCTCTTGGTTGCGACGACTATTTGACGAAGCCTTTCGATCCTGACGAGCTTGCTGCTGTCGTAAAAGGAAAGCTCACTCTGGTTCGCCACCGTAAGAAGATGGCGAGCGTGAGAATGGAGGGGTATCGTCGTCGGATCATTCACACCCTCTCGCATGAGTTTCGCACTCCACTTGTATCGATCAACACCGGTACCGAGCTTCTCTTGGAGCAGCATGAGACGCTGCAACCGTCGCAAGTTACTCGCTTACTGCAATCCGTACTGCGCGGTGGCCAACGGCTCGAGCGATTGGTCGACGATTTCATGCTGTTGCAGCAAATTGATTTAGGTCATGCGCAGCATACCTGCGAGTTATATCGGCAGCGCTTTCCGTTGCGGCGGATGATCGACATGGCAATTGATTGCTTCGTCGAGACCCTGTTGCCGCACGATTTAATTGATATCGAACTGATTTCACCGGCCCAAGAGGACCTGTCGAAACTGTACGTCGATGTCTATGATATCCAGGTGATCAACGTTTTTCAGCGATTGCTTAGCAACGCAGCCAAATTTGGCGGCAGACATGCAATTAGCGTGGCCTACGGTATCGAAGGCGACAATGCGGTGGTTCGAGTGCTGGACTCGGGTCCCGGCATTTCGGGCGATTCGGCTGCGATCGAGCAAGCTCGCCAGCCGTTCAATCAACTGAATCGAGAAACCTACGAGCAACAGGGGTGCGGCGTCGGACTAACCATAGCGCACTACTTTACGGAGATTAACGGCGGGCAGCTCGAATTGAGAAACCGTGCGGATGCCAGCGGTCTGGAAGCACGGGTAGTATTTCCGCTTGCGCGCTAACCGCCTCCCGCATCTTCTGACCTCCGTCAGTTGCTATTCTACGGGTAACACGTAAGATTCAGCCTCTATCTTGCCCTTGGGTGAGAACACATTCTATTCAGCATAGGCTAGAAATCTGATCGGAGAGGGAGAAAAGCATGGCATACGAACTACCGACCTTGGACTATCCGTATACCGCGTTGGAGCCGCACATCGATGCGAAAACGATGGAGATTCATCATACGAAGCACCATCAGGCCTACATCACGAAAGTGAACGATGCGATCAAGGGCACGGAGTTTGAGAATCGCTCGATCGAAGAACTTCTCCGCGGCATCAGCGATGTGCCGGAAAAAATCCGCGGCACGGTTCAGAATAACGGAGGCGGACACGCAAACCACTCCCTTTTCTGGAAAGTGATAGGACCGAACGGAGGGGGAACACCGAGCGGGGAATTGGCGCAGGCGATCGAAAGCGATTTAGGCGGCTTCGAGCAGTGTAAGCAAAAGTTTTCGGATGCGGCAGCCACGCGCTTCGGGAGCGGATGGGCTTGGTTGGTGGTGCAGAACGGTAAACTCGCGGTGGAAAGCACGCCAAATCAGGATTCTCCCTTGATGGCGGGCAAGACTCCCATACTCGGCCTGGATGTCTGGGAGCACGCGTATTACCTGCACTACCAGAATCGTCGGCCGGACTACATCCAGGCCTTCTGGAATGTCGTGAATTGGGAAGAAGTTGCCCGTCGCTTTGCCGAAGCGAAGTAGGGGCCTTTCATTCCTTGCGGGAATGTTAGCAGATTGCTGGAAATGGGTTTTTCAGCAGCCAAATGAAGGGGTGCAGCTAATTACTGCATCCCTTTTTTCGTGCCCAGCGACGCACGAAGTTCGCCTACCAGACGTTCTGCACCGGAATCAATCTGTGAGAAGCAATGCGAGAAACAGTCGTCCGATCGGCCAAACGGATCACGAACCACAAGCGGGTACCCGCCCTCCAGAGTAAGGGCGCCCATGAGGACGGTATCGGTTTTTGACGAAAATCCTTCGAGTCGGCGCAAATCGCGAAGCTGGTTTGGTTCCATCAAAACAATCAGATCCGTCTGGGAGAGTAGCTCTGGCGTGAGCGGTGCCGATCGGTGCGCCCGTAGATCAACGCCGCGCGCCGCAGCGGCACGAATTGCAGCAGCTTCCGCTGGTTTGCCGGTCCCGGCTTCGAGTCCAGCGGAGCGAACTTCTATTCCCTCGATGTGGGCTTGGTGAAGGGCAGCTTGTATCCGCGCTTCCGCATAGGGGCTGCGGCAGATGTTTCCCTTGCACACCACCACTACCAGGCGAGTGCGGTCGGAAACCGCCGCGAAGCGGACGAGCTGCGGCCGATAAAGGCGTGCGCTGAAGCCAGCCGCAGCGATGCCTCGGCCGAGGAGGTCGTAGCATGCGTCTCGAAAGCGGCGTAAACGATACGTTGGCACAAGTTCAGCCTTCAACCATCTCGATCACAGTGGGCGGTAGCGGTAAGAGTGAACCGCAGCGATACCGTTGCAACTGACCTTATGCTACCTCGAATGCTTCGGGAATAGAAAAGCGGCGGCACTGCCATGCCTGTACAAAAGAGTAACTGACCTGTGGGAGAGCAATGTGTGGCGCTACGCAGGGAAAACGTCTTCGATTTTCGCGCGCTGCGCCTGTACGTGGGAACGCGGGGCGCTAGAAAGCCCTCTTGAGATACGATCGCAAGCGCAACAATGCCCGAGAGCGAATCTGTGATGCCCGCGACTCAGTCACCCCGATAATCTCACCGATCTCTTTCAGATTGAGCTCTTCATAGAAGTAGAGGGTGATCACGAGCCGTTCCTTTTCCGGTAATCGGTCCAGGGCTCGTGCGACTATTTCGACTCGCTCTGAGTCGAGCAACTGTACCAGCGGATCCGGACGAGAGCTTGGGAGCGATTCATCGGCGCGGAATCGTTCTTCTCCGTGACCAAAGCCGAGTTCTTCCAAGCTGAGCATCACCACCCCGGACACTTCTCCCAGCATCTTGTGAAGTGTTTCGAGGTCGACGCTCATCGCATCGGCCACCTCGTGGTCCTCAGCCGGTCGACCAAGGTCTTGTTCCAATTTTAGATATGTATTTTCGAGCTTGTGCGCTTTGTGGCGTAGGGACCGAGGAACCCAATCCTGTACCCGGAAGCTATCCAAGATCGTGCCGCGAATACGAAACTGTGCGTAGGTCGAAAAATTGGTCTCGTGTCGTGGATCGTACTTCTCAAGCGCATCGACAAGCCCGATGATGCCTGAGTTCAGCATTTCCTTGATATCGACTTCTGCCGGAAGTCTTCCGGCCAGGCGATGCACGACCCTTTTCACCAATGGAAGAAAGCTTCGGATCAGCTCTTCTCTTTCGTCGTCGTTGATGGTCCGAAACGACTCTACTGATGGCTTCTTCTTTGGTTTCACGAAGTGGCGCTCCTGAAAAACCTAACTCGTTATTCGTCCGACTGTGTGACTGCTGCGTGCTGAATCTCTTCCCACGACGCCCAGATTTTGATGATCACCCGGTTCGTCAACAACAGACAGGCCGCTACGGCCAAAGACCGGCATACCCAAGTGAAGGTAGTAGTGCCGGCGAGTGTGGATCCCACGATCGTGACTATGACGCAGAACACCGTCAGCCCGCTGAGGTAGCGATGCAGGATGGTGTAGCGCTTCTTCACAGGGCGTCGACCTCAATTCCAGGGACTACTACCTACGGCTGCTTGGTGCTGCCGTTCTCCCACCCATTTAGAATCTAATCCATTGGCTATAGATTCACGCCAAATGTGAATTTTTTCCGTAGATACCGAGCCGAATGAGAATCTCAGCGTTTTGAATCCCTTAGGCGGGCGAAGCAATCGCGGCAGAAACTGATCCAAAACAGGCCGACCTTCGTAACCCCTTGGATGTCTTGTATTTGCCGAATCTATCGCTTTGCTACTGCTCGAGGAGGGCCCGGAAGAAAAACTGGACGCCTCCCTTCGGAGTACGTGAGCCCGGGCTCTCGGCCACCTTCTTTGCCAGTCGGCTGATATCCCTGCTCGCTCGTGTGCTCGGATACAGTTCAAGAAAAGGTGTCTGTCGTCGGACCGCCTGACTGACCGATTCATCGTCGGCTATTGCGCCCAGGAAGCTAAGGCGCACCGGAAGAAACCGGTCGGTTGCTGCCGCGAGTTTTGCGAAGATCTCACGCCCATCGGAGCCGACAGGCGCTCGGTTCACCACGATATCGAACTCCTTTACGGCGCATTGGGTCGAGAGGACCTTGATTAAAGCATAGGCGTCTGTGATTGAAGTGGGTTCCGGATCGACGACCACCAAAATCTGCTCTGCCGCTTCATTGAAGTACAACACGTTGGTGCCGATCCCGGCGCCGGTGTCGACCAACATGAAGTCATATTTATTGGCGAGATTGTCGAAAGCACCAACCAGCGTTATCCGCTCTTCTTCCGAGAGGTTCGTCATGTCAGTGACGCCGCTCGTCGCAGGAATGATGTCGAGGCCGCTAGCGTGATGAACGATGACATCCTCGATGTCGAGCCCTCCGCGCACTACTTCCAGAAGGGTGCTCGCCGGCTTGAAACCGAGCATGATATTGATGTTGGCGAGGCCAATATCTGCATCGAGCAGCAGCACGCGTTTGCCGAGCTTGACCAGCGCCAGACCGAGGTTGACAGTCGTATGAGTCTTGCCGACGCCGCCCTTCCCGCTCGTGACCGAGAGCACGCGCGCAGGTCGCGAGCGATCTTCGGATTTTCTTGTGTTCATGCGAAATACCTTTCGTGCCTCTGACGACTGCTGCCACCCCGATTGAATCATATCCTCCGGCCCTCTGCTAGCGCCGCACTGATGTCACGGCGTGGACTAAATCAACTCAAGACTAATTCACGCGACTCAGTGGGAGACCCTGGTCAACAGGTGCAGAAGCATCGCTGTTGAAGCCTCTTCGATGTCGTCAGGCACTCGCTGGCCTGTACCGAATACCTCCAGCGGTAGGCGTAGCTGATGCAACGCGTTGAAACACGGGCCGAAATACCATGTTTCATCTGCCTTCGTGACGCCGACGGCGTGGGGCGACAGCGAGGCAAATGCCGTTGCGGTCCGTTTCAGATCCGGTTCGTTGCCCGAAGCAGGGATCAGCAACATGCGTTCAGCGGTCACGGCCGCACTCAGGATCTCGCGTAGCTCGGCTATCCGCTCCGGCGCGTTGAAATTGGTCCCGGCGGTATCGATGTAAATACGATCGGCAGCCCGGAGCTGGTGAATCGCCACGCGAAGTTCTGCCGCGGTGTTTGCGGTTACCATCGGGGCGTTCAGGTGCGCTGCGTAGCGCCCGAGCTGCTCGACCCCGCCGATTCGGTGCGTGTCGATGGTGATGAGGGCCACTTTCCGTCCCGCGAACCGATCGAGAGTCGCCATCTTGGCGGCAGTCGTCGTCTTTCCGACACCGGTGGGGCCAATGAATGCGACCGTCCGCTGTGGTGGTTGCGCAATTGGTCGAACTCGCACGAGACCGGCAATACAGCTTCGGAGCAGACGATGATCGAGGGAGTCAAGCTGTCGTGCCGCTTGACGGTAAGCGCCAAGAAGCCGTTGCGAGAGCTCCTCCGACACGCCGTTCGCGGAGAGAGCGGCCCCGAGGCTTCGTAACACCCCGCGGTCGACGATGGGATGAACTGTCGACAACGAGGTCGCGGGCGTTGCAACCACCTCTACGTAGGAGATATTCCGTCGATCTCTGAGAGCACGCGTCGAAATGATGACGGCGTCGGCACCCATATCACGCTTTATCTGACACAGTACCTCGCTGGAAGTTCGACCTCGATAGGTGCGGGTATCGCTAGAGTTGTACGTCATTACGCATTCTCCGGTGCTTCAATTGCTATCACGCCGAGGGACTGCACCTTGGTGCTCGGGCTGATCTCTTGGTGCGAGAGCACCGTAAAGCCCGGAATGAATCGCTCGGTGAACGAAAACAGAGCGGAGCGAAGTGTCGAAGGTGCAAGCAGCACCGGCGTCGCCCCGAACTGGGAAAATTTCTCGGCAACTTTCTTCAGGTGAGATAGCAAACGCTGGGCCAATCCTGGTTCTAGCGCGAGATACGAGCCTTGCTCGGTGATTTGGAGTGCGTCGCCCAGCATCCGTTCAAGATTGGGGCTGAGGCTGATGAGCTTCAAGGTGCCGTCATCCGCAAG
>JAGRAW010000246.1 GCA_020434415.1 Bdellovibrionales bacterium | reverse complement strand
GTGGACGACTCGCTTCGCGACGGCGGCGCGCACGCAATTCTGCAAGACGGATACAGCAAACATCACTTCAGTGAGCAGATTGTGCGGGCCGTGGTGCAAGCAAATGCCGAGAGCCCATGGTGCGGCGTTCTGGCAGCCATGGAGCGTGAGGTCCCGGTGCCCCAGCAAGCGCCCGCTCCGGAGCGACCGAAACGTCCGGGTAAGAGTTCACCCCTGGGGGATGTCGTGCAGAAAATAGTGCCCTACCTCGACGGACTAAGTGACGGGCATTCTACCGGACGATTCAAACTCCTGATGGACGGTTCACTGACGCCCGAGACGGTCAAGTATATCAACGAATCTACCGCGTCGCTCATCGCCGGAGCGTCGCTCACGAAGCCGCAAGAGGTCCTGTTCAAGCGGTTTCTCTCGAACGCGATGACGCAGTGGTATCGCGAGATGGCATTGTTTTCGAAGAAGCAGGCGACGAAGCGCTTCATCCAGTCGATCCATTCACTCACGCACTCGCAATCTGCGGCTCGGCATCGATAAAGGAGCGATAAGTGCGCGCCTAGGAAAGAAGTCCAGCTCTAGGCCGTTGCTCTGTCCTTCAGGCGTCAGCGAGCTTGTTGCCCGTATATCACGATATCGTCGATATACCGCCGTGATTCACGAGTGCTTGGTGTGCCTCGATTGCTCCAGTTCCCGCCCACCCAAACTCCATCGAATCCGGTTACGCATGGCTGATTTGATTGCTGTAGGCGTGGGATTGCCTGACGTACGACTTGCCCGTCGAAGCTGAACTCAAGCCACCCTGCCTGCTCACTGCTCGGGATCTTGACTTCGAGGGAGGCTGCGATGTCTCTGCCGACCGGGACACCGTCCGTATACTCGAGATAGGCAACGCTCTCGAAGAGCGCGGGCATCCCTGCAGGAGTCGTTCCTTGGAGAAAAACGGTGCCTTGGACTAGACGTCCGCCGTCCAGAATCATAAGGTTGCCTTGATGTCCGGCTGCCGAAGAGATGAAGAAGCGAGCGAGCTTCTGACTACCGGCGGGAAATTCGTAGCCCGTTGCAAAGTGCTCGGTCCACTCGACTCGGAGATGGTCCTGTAGGCCAAGGCCGCTTAGCTCCAGCAGCCCCGGATTCGTTTCTACCTTGGCGTTCTCTTGCTCGTCTGCGTTTCTCACCAAAGGATACACTAGCCGACAGTTGCCATCGAACGAGTCGAGGGAGCCCAGCACGACGTCCCAGAAGGGACTCGTCGCCGCACAGCGGCCGTTTTCTCCAAATGACTCGCGAAGCAGTGGCACAAACTCGCGAGGGGTCGTTACCGGCAGGCATGTGCCTGACTCGAGGGTAGCGATACTTGTTGCGCCGGTATGAGGATCGATGAGCTCGTGGACAATGACGTCTCCGACAGCCGGAGCGGCTGCTTCAGACGTATTCTCTTCGACATCAGACTTGATATTCTCGACACTCTCCGCTGCATCCTCGCCCACCTCTCCGGGAGTGAAACCGCCATGGCCGTCACCATGACTGTGGGGCACCGATGTAGTGTGGCCGAAGGCTTCTGAGTCAGCGCAGACCGACTGGTCGCACGTCGCGGCTTCATCGCCACTCCCGCCCCCACAGGCTATTGCCGCAAGACAGACGCCGAGAAAAAGATAGGTTCGAAGCCGTTTGATAGGTAGATACATGGAGGTGATAATCCGAAATCCAATATGTAGGTAGCTGCAGGTCCGAACGAGAATCAGTGGACGTTATGGTCCGGGTCTCTCGAAGGGCGCTCTCTAGTACGAAAAAAGAACAATAAAACCGGCACTATCCGGCGGTATCGGTGTTTTCCGCAGGACAAACGAGCTAGAAGCGTGGTGTTTACGGGCGTGCGCTCAGGGCCACAAACTTACCGTCTTGGATCTGCTTCAGGGTCGCGGATAGGGTGAATCGATTATCTCCGGAGGCAGAGAACGGTCCTGAAGCGCCTTGGTAGTCTTTGACAGAGGCAAGGTGCTTGCGGATGGCCTCATTTTCGGGACCGAAGCGTTGAACACCGTCAACGAGCAGATCAAGCGAGTCGTACGCGTTCGAGGCTGCCCAGCCGGGGTGCTTCCCGTAACGCGCCTGATACCTCTCGATGAATGATGGCGTCGGATCGGAGGCGTTGACATACCAAGCGCCTTCGAGCGCGCCCTCAGCGGCTGTAAGCTCTGTTTCGTCTTCGAAGGTCTCCATACCGATCAGCTCCGCTCCCAATCCGGCCTGCCGAAACTGCTTGGCAAAAGAGGACAGTGCTCCCGGGAACAAGACCACGACAACTCCGTCGACTGACGACTGCCTCAACTTCTCGATTGTCGTTCGGTAATCCGTTTGATCGATCGGAAACGTTTCCCGGTACTGAATTCGGTGCTCTTCGTTTCGCTTCTTGAGCGAGGCGACCGCGGCATCAATATCAGCCAAGGAACCGCTGGCCTCTGCGCCGATAATGCCGATGCGCTGTAGATTTCGTCGAACCAGCTCATCGGCGAGCACTTCACCGAGACTAGGTGGAATGACCCAATGAATAAAGCTGTAGCTCTTACCGACAGCGATCGTCGGATCTGAAGCGCCAATCGCGACCAGAATCTTCTTCTCCTTCTCGACGATTGGACTGAGCGCGTTGGCAGGCGGGGAGCCAAGAACGAACACTGCATCGAAGCGGTCGGTTGCGGAGAGGCGACGGTATGCCGTAACAGTTTGCGCAGGATCAAATTGATCGTCTTCATACGATAGCCGGACTTTTCGACGAACCTCCTCTGGAAGGGATTCGTGTCGGAGTGCGATTCCCTCACGCAGCGACTGCCCAAGGCTTGCGACAGGACCCGACAGCGGGAGAATGACGGCGATGTGGTAACTGTCCTCAGGGTGGTAATTATCTTGAGGTTCGGCAGACACCGATGATGCGCCGGCTAACCAAGAGAATGCAATCAGCGTCACGACCATTCTTGGAATTTTCATCGGTGTTCTGCTCCCTAGTTCTCCAGTTTTGCCCACGGGTTGCCGTAAGGCCTTCTTTCCCTGCAGCCAGGCGCAATAGTATGCCGTTTCCCCTCCACGGTCCACCGTACGGCTTGGCCCATCATCAGCGGTTGATCCCCATCATTCCGAACCTGCCTCAGGCCTGAGACAGTGAGCGCCGAAAGAATGCCCTGACGATCAGCGCAAGTGGTTGATTATCAGCAACATAGGGAGAAGTGTATGAACATACGAAATCAAGTCGGGCTTGTCGTTGTCGCCGCTGGTTTGCTCGGCAGCGTGAAGGGAGTCACTGCCGAAGACCTGCAGAAGGATGACCAATACCAACGCGGGCGAATGGGTGAACAAGCAGCAGATACGCAGGAGCGGGACGCCAACACTATCCTGTCGAAGGCGGCCGATACCTTCAAACAACTAACGGAGCAACGTGATGTTCCGCAGGAGACAAAGCAGAGTGCGAAGTGCATCGCCGTGTTTCCGGAGGTCACGAAAGCAGCCGTGCTTATTGGCGGACGTAGTGGAGACGGTGTCGCCGCGTGTCGAAATCAACAGGGAAAGTGGAGCCAGGTCGCGTTTCTTGACCTTCGGGGCGCAAGTCTGGGTGCGCAGCTTGGTGCGACGCAGACAAGTCTAGTGCTCTTCTTGCAAGACCAACAAGCGGCCAACAAACTTCAACAGGGTAAGCTCGAGTTCGGAGCAGACGCGAGTGCCGTCTTTGGTAGCCAAGCTGCAGGCATCGACATCGGGACGGCGGATGTCTTCGCTCTCGCAGAGGAAGATGGGATGTTTGCCGGTGCAACACTGAACGGCGTGCAGATTGAAGCGGATGAGAGCAAGGCGCAGGCTTTCTACGGACGAGAGATGAAGACCCCTGCCCTGCTCTCTTCTTTCGATCAGGAAGTCAAGGAGCAGAGCGCCAAGCAGTTCTTGCAGGCAGTTCGGCAGACACTGGAACAAAGCGCAGCCGGGGAGCAGGCGTAAACCCCGAATCGCCAGTCGAGCTGCCTAGCCCGGCTGGCGCCTTTTCCGGCCTCAGCTCCGACCCCCGGCAGGAGAAGCGTGTGAATCCATTCGGTTTTGTGTACTGCCGCCCTTCATACCGAACTAGTCAAACCTAAACATACAGCACGGCACGGCGAAATAAACGCATTATCTTACTGGATGCTCTTTCCTCCTGAACATCTGAGTTCGAGGCCCATCTCAGTCTTACGCGGATGTCCTGCTGGCCGGCAGGATGCTCTATCCGTGAAGGACTGGGTGCCGCTGCACACGGTTTACCTGTAGTCCATTGTCATATTCTTACAAACGAAAGGAAGGCCGTGATGACCGTGCGAAACGTGAATCCGGAGAACCTCGCGTGGCCGGACTTTTATTTTGAGGTCGGGGAGGTCGATCTGCGTCCGTGGAGTGAAGTCTTTGCGGAATTCAAAAGGCGTCTCCGGGTGATCGACCGAGCATTTGAAGAGAAGTCGATCGAGCTACTTCCTGATCAATCAGGGGAACACTAGCCGAACTTGCTAGCGATTTTACACGCGATGAGGATCTTTCCAGGATCCTCATCGCCTGGTTTTGAGCCGCGACACCTTCCTCGACTTCCCTCTTCCGCTGAAAAGCTGAGTTCACCGCCCCAACAAACCCATTAATCCGCTCCTCAAAAAATATGACCAACGATAGCGCTCGGTCTCGCCAACCCAGCCAGAAGTCACTGCATTGTTCGTCGAAAGGTGAACAGACTGTCCTTTTGCAATTTGGCTGAAAAATTGACAGTGATGCTCGATTTTCGCTAATACACGCTGATTTCCGGCCGCCGTCGGCTCCTGCGTTCCTTTTCAGTATGCAATTAACTCGTGGTGGCCTCAGCGGCACAGTGGATCTGCTTGGCAGATACGCTGTCCGTTGAGGACTTTCAGTGTCGTGCCAGTCGTTTGGCGCGACGGTATTTTAAGCGGTCCGTTCAGGTTGAACGACCGTAGGTCTTTTGTAGCGCGTTGAGCATAACGAAGCGCGCTCGATTGGTTGGAGGAGTTTGAAATGAGATTCAGAATCGCCGATGCACTCGTCTTGGACCCGACCCGTCCATTTGAGGCCAAGCAGTTGGCTACTTTCGGGGAAGCCGACAACCCGCTGCACAATCTTGGTCACAACACGGTCTACTTCTTGCCTGATGACACCGACAAAGGCGGCCCGAACGCAGCGGCCTTCGCCGATGCGCTCAACAATCACGGCAAGGGGCACACACACCTGATTGCGGAGCTTACGCCCGGTGTGGCGACGTCTCCCAAGACGGTGATCATCCCCACTGTGACCATGGGCAACCTGAAGCAAGCGATCGACATGTGGTCGGTCGGTCAGGAAGCCGTCGGATGGGCGATCCATGACCTCGTCAAGTACGGAGTCATCCCGAAGGGAGAAGCCGACAATTGGTTAGGGTTCGTGCAGGTCTACATTGACCCAATGAACTACCCCGAAGAGGCGGGAAAACCGAATCACGCGCTTTGGGAGGCGATCTACATGTCGACATATGTCGCCGGTAAAGACGCTTGGGAGGGCAAGCAAGATGTTGATTGGATGCTCGAGATGGCCGAAACCGCCTGGCATCCCTTCGGACTCGGTAGCCCGGAAGCGATCGCGCAGGCGCGTAACCACGCGTGGAAGAACGCCTCCCTTTGCATCGTCACTGGCGACAAGGCGACGACGACAGTAGACGCCCCTCGGAATGCCTAGGCGCATCCGATAGTTCCGACTTGTCTACACCACCTTGTCATCTGCGAGGTGGTGTGGGCTTTTCTTCTCCTTCAACGAAGACCTTACAGGCGTTTGAAAGGTCTTTGTGCTTTGAAGATTGAGCCGGAATCAATCTTTCACTCCTACAATCTTTCAACAGGACCCACCGTGCCCTTTTCTGCGGCCGCTGGTAGCTCATCATGCTGCGTGCTACCTTCTCTCGTTGGCCGGACAAACCACCCACAAACAACAAGCTTGTGCGCCCTATCTCCGGCGTCGATGGTGTGCTTCCATGAACTTGTTCCGACCAGCTTCCCATCTGCTCGTCGTTCCCTTCAGCTTCGAGCAGGATCCACCCCCCCTTCTTCGACTCTGTGCAGCCCCCCTTGTTCGACTCAGGGCACTTGTGCCGCTTCAATCCCCTTAAATCACCTGCCCCTGACGAAACAATTCCACCAAATCGACGAAGACATCTCTGAAATCGCCACCACCGGCACTATGAGAGAAATGTCGCATGAAACTCTGGTCGCAACCGATCCGGGTCGAGACCCCCGACCAAACTGTGCTCATCACGAGCCGCACGATCCACTCGGCACTGTGGTTCGTCAACAATCCCGAGCTCGACAATCACATTTGCGG
>JAGRAW010000245.1 GCA_020434415.1 Bdellovibrionales bacterium | reverse complement strand
TTTTAACACGAGCCAACCGAGCCTGGATCCGAGGGACCAGCAGCCGGTCGTTCAGTGGTTAACGCTCGTGAACCTTGCCAAGGAGCCAAGAGAGTTTCGGGTCAGGACCGTTCAAGAGGGCGGTACCGTGCTCCGTGACCTTTCGGTCGTCCTTGCGCCGTTTGAACGAGCGGACTTGGACGGCGGGCATGGACTCGCCGGGACAAATAGTCGTGGGGTTCACGAGGTAACACCGGTTGGCGATGAGCGCGCTCCCTTTGTCGCGCTCCTTACCCGCTACGGAACTACGTTCGATCCAGATCGATTCGCGTTTGCGTTTCCGAGTTTTCCACGTTCCGCGGCCGAGATTGCGTTGCCCATCTCGACCGGCGGCGGGGCTGGAGCGTGGATCGAGCTGGCTAACCTCGATGACGAGCCGCGAGATGTGTATTACTCAGTTCATGATACGACTGGCGAACACTCCCTGAGTTCAAGTGTCCCGCTTGCAGCATACGAGCATCGCCACTTCTATGTGCCCAGTTTGATCCCCGAGAACAGCTCTGGAACGTTTTTGTACTCTGTGCGCGGGAACGTGCTGGGGCAGGTCGTATCTTACTACTATTCGCCAACGGGCGGCATTCAAACCGCTTTTGTGAGTCCAGGGGAGGCGCGTCGGAAGCAGTTACAGTACGCGTCGTATAACACCTTTCTTGGTATGTATAACTGGCTTCGGCTTATTCCGTACAGTTTTCCCACAGGACCAACGGTTCAGGTTCGAGCTGCAGGGACCGGTGAAGTGTTGGGCGCGCAAACGGTAAATATCTCTCCTTTCGGCGTCCGGGAGTTAGACATTCATAACAGCGAGCTCTGGGGCTCAGTGCCTAACTCGTATGGTCTGGTCGAAGTCGATAACGTCCAGGCGTACCCAACGGTAGTCGAGCTTCTGCGGGTGCGCCCGACAGTTCGCGGCGCTCTCGACTTTATTATGCGCACGACTGTCGAGTAGACGGCTTCGTTACGTTGAGGATGCGATGAAGGCGATTATCCTTGCTGCCGGTGTCGGGTCTCGCATGGGAGCCATCACGCGAGATTTCCCGAAGTGTCTTCTGGAAGTCCAAGGGGGCAGCATTTTAGATACGCAAGTTCGTGCCTTTCGCGAGAACGACATTGAAGAGATCCACATCGTTCTCGGGCACAAGGCCGAACTCGTTCGAGAAGTTGCGGAACCGTTAGGGCTCATCTGCTGGAAGAACGAGCGATATGCGTCGACGGGAATGCTTGAAAGTTTGTATTCGGCATGGGATGCTCTCGAGGGCGACGTTATCGTGAGCTACGGCGACACGTTTCTTCGGCCGCGTGTCGTAGGGGAGCTTGTGAAGAGCGACGCTCAGCTCGGCCTCGCAGCCGCACCCTGGATCGGACAGGAAGCAGAGAGGGTGGAAAGCGCGTTTCAAGGTGAAGTGGAGCTTGGTTTGCGGAAAGGTTCGACTAAGGTCCTTTGCCGGGGAAACGTGGTCAAACGCATCTCAAAGGACATTCAGTCCGAGCCTCAATGTGAAGTGCTCGAGTATATCGGAGTCTTTAAGAGCTCGGGGGAGTCGACTTCATTACTTCGCCAGAAAGTATCCTCTGCTGTTGAGCAAAAGCTGACGGCAGCCGCCCCGTCACCGTCTTATCTCTTCTCGGACCTTCTAAAAGAAGGCTTCTTGCTCACGGCCGTGCGGATCGCAGCCGACGATTACGCTGAATGCGATTACCCGGAAGACTGGGAGCAAGCGAAGACGACGTTTTGCCTCTAGTCGGTGGCTTCAAGGGCCACGGTTTACGCGTAAGCGATAATGTACCTCCGCGCGTCCATCTCCCCCATGTCCTGAGTGACGTCAGCGATACTCTTCCAGCCGGGCGGAAGAAGCCGTAGTTCTATCTTGTCCGAAGAGGTTCCTCACGTCGCTGATAGCGCCGTGGCTCGATCCGAGACGATGCTCAACTGAACAGCGAACGGAGGGTTAGTTGGCGAAAGCACATGACATCCCCATCACGGCTGCTGCGAAAACTTCCGACCGTGCCGCTGTGGGCTCGCTTATGTGAGAAGTGTGTGTCGTGAGGTTCTTCTCAATGTGATGGACGGAACGACAGATGTTCATGAACTCCTAGAGTCAGGGACTTTGGTCGGTCTTTGCTGTTGCCGAAGTCATTTTCGGTTCTCTTCCCGCAATCACTGATTCTAGGCAGGAGTCAGTTGCGCGGATTATTCCGAGTTAGTCGAAACGCATCCTATCCATGAGCGCAGTATGAACAACACGAGAATCCCGGCTGTAATCTCTTGTATCGCGCTGCTCGCTACGAGCGCTTGTGCATCGATCGTGAGTGATAAGAACTATCAATTGACCCTCGACAGTGTGCCGTCGGGAGCAAATGTCGAAGTGGTAAACGAAGACGGTGTGACAGAGTTTCGAGGGACGACTCCGACGACTTGCAGTCTCCGAGCGGGGAAGGCGTATTTCGACAAGCAGTCCTACACGGTAAAGATGACCAAGGAAGGTCACGAACCCTACCAGCAACAGGTAAACTCCTCTATCGACGGCTGGTACTGGGGCAATTTGATAGCTGGAGGAGTAATCGGGTTCTTCATCGTTGATCCGCTCACTGGCGCAATGTTCGAGCTCGATGAGAAGGCGGTCACGGCAAGTCTTAGAGAGCAAGCCATTCCTACGCCGTCGGCAGCTTCGACAGCTCGCGCAAGCTTAGCCCCGCCGCCCAAGCCTTTGACGTTAGCGCAAGAACCTCCTGCAGAACCCGACGATATCGCAGAGTCACTCCAGTTTTTGAAGAACCTGCGTGAACAAGGACTAATTTCCGAGGAAGAGTATCAACAGAAGCGGAAGGAGAAGCTCGATGCGCTCTGAGACATACGTCGTTTTCCTTGGACCGGTTAGGAACGTCGTTTCGCGAGCTGTCGTCGCTGCAGCGGTAGTATTTCCTACAGGCTGCGCGTTCATTGATCAGCAGGTTCCTCTTGCTTACAGCCCGCGGACTCTCGACGAGCAGCCGATGACGGTTCCCTTTGGAGAAGGCCGGGTAGCCTGTGTTACCCGGCCGATGGATCAACGGCCCGAGCAGACCCGGTTAGGACCCGTAAGAAATCTCTACGGGATGAAAACGGCGAACGTAAGACCATCCGGGGACGTTCCTTTGTGGATCCAAGACGCGATCGCTGCCGAGCTCGAGCAGGCAGGCTTCAAAGTCGTAAGGGATAACTGCGATGCTTCGCTGGTGGACTATGAAGTATCGAGCACCGTGTTGAAGACAGTTGGCGATGCTTACTTTCGTGTAAGTGTTGAAGTGGCGTTGGCACTGGGTGTTGCAAGGGGAAAACAGCCGTTGCTGCCCCAGCGAGTGTATACCGGCGAGGCCTCCGGCGGGAACTGGTCGTACGCGCTTTCGTTGGCGCTGGAGAAGGCATTGGTGCGGTTCATCGCGGACCTGCGAACTACCGGAGACGCGGTAGTTCAATCAAGGGCGAATGACTCCCAGCTGCCGCTCTCATCTCCCTCACGTCCTGAGTGAGGTCAGTCCTGTTCTTCCCATCACAGGAGGGGAACTGTAGATCTGTGTTCTTTGGCAGGTTCCTCCCATGGCACGAAGCCGCAGAAAAACTCCCATAGTCGGTATTACGACGGCTCCCTCCGAGAAAGAGGACAAGCAGGCTGCGAATCGGCGGCTGCGACGATCCACGCGGCGTAAGCTCTCTTCTGGGGCAGATGCCGCTTGTTTGCCGGAGAAGCGTGACGCGGGGAATGTCTGGGCCATGGCGAAGGACGGAAAGCAGTATCTACAGAAGCCGACGCAGAAAGACCTGAGGAAGTAGAGACGGGGATGGTTGGCGGATTGCGATGAATCTGACGATAACGAAGTATCCGCTGAGCAATGTGCTCCGAGATCTCGCTCATCGAGGTGATTCGCGAGCGGGGCAGCTGTTGGAGCTTCTGGGGTACAAAGATCTGCGGAAGGGATTTCGGTGGTTTGACCGCCGCGCGAATAATGGGGAGGTTGAGCCGGAATTGTTTCGCGCGATTTGTGGACTCTATCCGGAAGAGAAAGCGGCGTTGGTTAGCGCGCTTGAGGAGACCAGGCGGATAAAGGACCGTGAAGAATTAGAGAAGAAGCGAAAGGAGCATTCTCCTTCTCTCTGGGCCGAGACCGAACGGGAGCCGTATAACTTCATGAGCTACTGTCTGGCGAGGACAGTGAAGCAACTTTCTGTCCCGCGAGTACGATTATCGGAGGATGAAGTGGCGGCTCGGATAAAGAAGCATTGCGCCGACTACAGCGGGCCTGAGGCAGAGCGCTTTGGAAAGGTGCTTCGGTATCGGTATGAGCCGGAGTATGGGGTTTGTCTTTACTACGCAACGGACGGGCAACGGGTCCAACCTGAGTCGGGTCGTTGCTGACATTGCCATAGAGTCCAGAGTTCCTGCTGCCGACTGCTCTTGCCTCTACCGCCGTCCTCTCAAGGTGCAAATCTGAATCCCGTCTAGAAAATTGCAGGTCGAGGCGGCTTATACCTTCATCAACAAAGTGAACTCCCAGGTAAAAGCGCACTTTGTCTTCGGTAGTAAACCTGAGAAAACCTGCGTTGGGCATTACGAGGGATGAGCCTAAACAATGACGTCACGTTGCGACAACGTAACGCTAGACGGCGAATCACCCACATCGCTAGCCGGCGTCGTATGCTTTGTCTTTCCGTGGGAGCACTTGTGGCTGGAGGACGAGGTGCGGCTGCTGAGCGGAGAGCGTAACCAGCAGGATGTGGACCGGGGGCATGTCCGTTACGGCAGCCAGGCAGGTGTCATCAGCGTAGGCGGGGGTCGAGTCTCCTCGGGTCCGCAGCTTGCGGGCCGAGACGGTGATGCCGGAGGCGGTGTTGAAGCGTCTTGTGCGTGGCGTCTCATCCCGTGATTGCGAAGGCGTCGTGGACATGGCGCGAGAGGGCTTTGGAGTGCAGAAGTCGAGCGTGAGCCGTAACTTTACTAGTGCAGGTAACTTTGTTCTTTGAAGACGAGCTAGCGCGCTGATATTATGGCCTTTCGTGAACTCTCGTGTTGCCAAACGGGCATATGGCGCCATTTGTGCCCGTTTGGTCACATGAGAGTATGAACATGGCTGAAAACTAGATAACTATCTACGGAAGAATCCGTTCGTCACAACGGAGGAAGCAAGAGAGTTCGACATCAGTAAAATGACGCTGTCGAGACTCACGGCAGAAGAGCAACTATTCCGGATTGAGGGCGGAATCAAGACTACATCGCAGCGATACTTGCCGACGAGTAGGGAACAGTGAAGAGTATTGCCAGTTGAAGCGGTTCTCGCGTCATTGCCCCGATTGGAGTATCGAGGCGAACCATTCTTCTCTGAAGAGCTTTCCCTGCACGTCTATAGCGCTGCGGCAATTTTCGCTGAGAAGATCTACATTGCGCATAGTAAAGGAGCTCAAAACACGAGGATGACAGACTACTATGATTTGCACCGGCTTTGCGATCATCAACTCGATTCAAAAATGCTCATTCACTCGATAGAACATACCTGTTCGACGAGGCGTTTCAAACACGAGCCGGGACTCTCGTTTGATGAGGACGAGCGAGTGTGCTTGGAAGCCTACTGGGGGCATTTTCTGAACCGAGACAACCGCGACGATGCTCCCCGCACCATTTCCGAGGTCATTTCGAAGGTAAGCGCTTTATTGGATAGGCTCTATGGCAGAAAGAACTGAGATCTATGTTTCCACCGACATCGAAGCTGATGGACCGATTCCAGGGCAAAACTCAATGCTGAGTTTTGGCTCTGCGGCTTATCTCGCAGATAAGACTCTTGTTGCGACCTTTTCTGCGAACTTGGCACTCCTTCCCAAGGCAACCCCCGATCCCAAGACGATGAAGTGGTGGGACTCCCAGCCGGAGGCCTGGAGAGCCGCGCGAGAGAGCCCTCGTGAGCCTGCGGAAGCAATGACGGAGTATGTCGCCTGGTTGAAGAAACTGCCCGGCAGGCCAGTGTTTGTCGCGTATCCAGCCGCGTACGATTTTATGTTTGTGTATTGGTATCTCATGCGCTTCGTGGGAGAGAGCCCGTTTTCTCACTCTGCGCTCGATATAAAGACGTACGCTATGGCGCTCCTGAAGAAAGGATATCGAGATTCGACGAAGCGCAATATGCCGAAGCAGTGGTTCGACAAGCATCAACATACCCATCGAGCCCTCGACGATGCTATCGAGCAAGGTGCGCTTTTTTGTAACATGCTGAAAGAGAACGGGAAGTAGGTATCCGTTTTATTCATCAGCGGCTGGCTGTGGGTAACTCCGTCGTCGACAGGAGAAAGCGTCTGGGGTTGTGTTGAGTTTACGAAGACACAACACGTATAGGAAAAGCTATGG
>JAGRAW010000244.1 GCA_020434415.1 Bdellovibrionales bacterium | reverse complement strand
GTGATGGACTTCTCGTAGTTGATTAACTCGGTTCCCCACACATCCTCCAAAATACGATGCTTCGGCAACACTTTCCCAGGATGGGCGGCGAGATACGCGAGCAGTTCGAACTCAGTCTTGGTTAAATGCACTTTCTTGCCATCGACCGAGACCTCGCGGGCTTCCAAATCGATCCGTAGCGAACCAAACTCATGTGTTTCAGCCACCTCTACACTGGAGCAGAACAGTTCCGCCCGTCGAATATGAGCGCGGATTCGCGCCACCAGAAATGCCGGCGGCACAGTCAGAGATATGCAATCGTCAGCCCCTCCGTCCAATAGCGAGATGGCACTCAGCAGATCGTCGCAGTGCGAAAGCACTACAATCGGCAAGAATGGATACGTTTCCTTGAGCTGTCCGATGACGCCTAGACATCGCTCGACCGGCATGTCGCCGTCAAGAATGACTATTTTCACGTCAGGATCGTCTACCTGATGGAGCAGACTCGAAGCTGTCTCCATCCGACGAAGTTCGATGCCGAAACAGCCAATCGATTTCCATGCGGCTATGTCCTTCTCTCGCCCTTCCGTCAACGCCAATGCAACAACACGTTTCATACAACCTCCACAAAACTTGCTTGACTTGTTTGGAGGCCCCCTGCCCCCGACTTGCTGAAGGTATTATGTGTGAATTTCTTGCAAGTTCCGGTCGGGAACATTGCAATGCTGCAATACTCGGGCGAGCGAGGCCGCGCGGCACCGGCAAGCGTGTCGACATGTAGTGGAATTGGATCAAAGTTGCCCGGCACGGCTGAGGCCGTACCGGGCCGGAAGGTTTGGAACTACTTGACCGCGCCGGTCGAGCGCTCAGCTCGAGCAGTGCTCGGAGTGTGTCCCGCAATAGAAGTGGGCATCCGTCTCTGCCTATTTGGAACGACTTCAGCTACTTCCGTTGCCGTGCCCGCGCCCCCAATCCGCCGACAAGCCCGCCGAGCAACAGTGCCGCGGTCATCGGCTCCGGGATGGCACCACTCGGTGGCGGCGAGCTACCATTGCTCGAAAGTAAGTCGTTGATCAGAGAGACGTCGGCATTTCCGCTTGACTGGCCACCCGTTATGCCGGGCAAAAACGCTGTAATATCTTCGACCGGCGTAAGCTCGAGCACGTCGGCAATAGAGCCTCCGGGCAGTCCTTCGCCGGAAGAACCCGCGTCGGCGGATGAATCACCTTCATTGGTTGGCTGTCCCGGTTCGTCGGCTGCCGGTTGCTCGGTTGCGGGCATATCCCCCTCCACTACGTCCGTCGGAACCTGGCTTGAAGGCACCTGCCCTCCGAGCTGTGCAAGCAACCCCTCGTCGACCGGTGCAGTTGAGTCGTCCCCAAATGATTGCAAAATATCAGCAGGCGAAGCTGTAGCAGAAGGCTGTGCTGGAGGGTCGTTGCTCGGCGCTTCATTCACCACAGGCGTAAGGGTAAGGAACGGAATATTCGAGAAAAGATCATTGAGCTCTCCGGTCTGGGCACTCCCTCCATTGAGAAGCGCCTCTTCCAGGGTCAGCGTGTCCGCATGCGCACTGGGGTGCTCCGAGAAAGCGACGAAGACTCCGACCGCCAAGCATACCACTTGATGCAACCGTGCGTCTCGCTCCTTCCGTTTGTGTTCCATGAATTCCCCTCTCACTTTGATTGGTCCTTCTAAAGGTCGCAACTGATGTAAGAGGGGTTATGGTGGCGTAGTGAGTCTATTCGGAATCGATACGACCAACCGTTACGAGTAAACGCCACTTGTATAGCTCGTATCGTGAGTGCGAAGCCGCACTGCCGTCACCGCGGCAGTCAGGATAGGACCTCAGACGAGCGGCCACGCTGTTTGGAGGTCGACCGCGGTTTGTCGCCCTCGGTTCGCCTCAAGCAGCAGTTCCTTCACCACTCGAAGTAGGATTTCTTGCCGTACCGGCTTCTGCACGATAGCGCGCGAACTTAACTGCTCCGGTATCGGCTGAGTGTTGCTGTAGCCTGTAAGAAACGCAAAAGGGATCCCCAGCCGAACCAGCTCGTCAGCAATCGGAAAGCTCTTTGTCCCGTCAAGATTGATGTCGAGTAGCGCAACATCTACCTGGTTTTCAGCAAGGAGCCGGAAGGCGCTCGCCAGATCCGGTGCGGGACCAACGACGCCATACCCAGCGTCTTCCAATGTCATCTCGATATCCATCGCCAACAGCGTCGAATCTTCAACTACGAGCACGTTGCTACAACCGATATCAAGTAGAAGTTGTCTCGGCATCAAAAGATCCTCTACGCTCTCTCACGGCTGAAAGCCAAACTCAGTGCTTCACTGTTGCATTCGCGTCCGAGCGATCCGGCAACGAAACTTGCAGTTCACAGTAGAGACCACTGGCACGAAAGTCCAGTCGGGCTTCTCCCGCAACCTCATGCCGCAGCGTCCGTTCAATCAGACGCGTTCCGAATCCTGGCTCTCGCTCAGGTGGCACTGCCGGACCACCGCTCTCCTCCCAGCAGATCATAAGCGATCTGCCCTGCTGCGTCATTGACCAATGCACATCCACCTTTCCCTCCGGACGAGAAAACGCGCCATATTTGGCGGCGTTTGTCGCCAATTCGTGTAAAACAAGGTGAAGTGCCTGCGCTGCTTTGCTTTCCAGCAGCACCCGCTCACCGGAGATAGAAACGACGGGCCCCTTCACCTGAGCGAAGGGTTTGGTGGCTGCTTCGACAATCGTCTCGAGATACACCCCCCGCCATTGATGCGCGGTCAACAACTGGTGAACTTCCGCCAGTGCGGTCAATCGCCCGATAAATGATTCTCTGAACTGCTCGAGGCCGTCGGTGCTTCGCAGTGTTTGCTGAGCGATGGAAAGCGCAGTCGCCAAACTATTCTTGACTCGATGATCAAGCTCTCCCATGAGGGTCCGTTGAAGGTCTTCAGCACGCATACGTTCGATGAAATCGGCGGCCTGCCTGGCATAGAGATCGAGTAATCGCAGATTTCGCGCCGTTGGCGCTCCCGGCTCTTTGTATTGCGTTGCGAGTACTCCCAGCGATTCACCATTCCGACTCACCAGCGGTGTCGCCTGCTCTGCTCGGTATCCCGCCTCGCGGATAGCTTCGTGGTATGGCGCATAGCTCGAATCTTTTGCGACATCGCCCACCACAACCTGAACACCTTCGCTTATGGCTCGGCCCGGTGCTCGACCGTCGTTGCGTCCTGCAGCGGCAAGCTCTTTCAACGTGCGCGACTCGAAGCCGTGCGATGCCAGAATGGCGAAGCGATTCTGATCAGCCACCAGTAGCTGCACAAATCCCTGATCCGCTCCCGTAATCTCGATCGCCGCCTGCAACACTTCATCGAGTGCCGCAGGAAGATCCGATGAAGTGAGAAGACGGCTTACAAGCTCGTGCAACCGCATAAGCGCAAGCACTTCCTCGCCCAATCGAGCCTCGCTCTGCTTTAAAGCCAGCTCTGCTTGCTTTCGATCGCTAATATCGGACGCCATCCCTATCCATCCGCTGACTGGACCTTCCGGATGCAGCAGCGGAACAGCACGGACGGCATTCCAGCGATACTCATCACTTGCCGCATGAAAGACTCGAACCTCCATGACCAGCGACGCCTTGGTAGCCACTGCTTCGCGCCACTTCGCCTCAGCCGTTTCCCGGTCGGCAGGGTGTAGTGCGTCTAACCAGCCGAACCCCCGGCGCAAGTTGTAAGGCTGCCCGGTAAACGCTTGCCAGGAGGGAGAGTCCTCTACCATCCGTCCCTCTACATCCGTGGTCCATACCATCTGGGCAGACGCGTCAATCAATGCCCGGAAGCGTCCCTCGCTTTCACGAAGCGCGCGTTCGGATTCCTTGCGCGCGGTTATATCAACGAGAGTGATAACGACCCCGTCGATGCGATCCTCTGTGCTACGGTATGGCAGGACGCGCGTAAGATACCACCGTTCACTTTCATCTTTGACTTCCCGCTCTATCGGCACAAGCGTGCGGAGCACGCGTTTCGCATCCTCGGCAAGGTTGTCGTACCCGAGTCGATGGGTAAAATCGGAGAGAGGCCGCCCTCGATCTGCCATCCTGACGTTGAAAAGCTCGGCGACCCGCGGCGTAAAGCGCATAATCCTGAATTTTCGGTCCAGAAAAAGTGTTGCAATATCTGTCGCGGCCAAAAAATTCTGCAAGTCACTGGAAAGCTGCGCAAGCTCTTCGACTTTATGACGGTTCTCCTGATTGAGCGTTTGCAGCTCTTCATTCAAGCTCTGTAGTTCTTCTTTCGAGGTCTCCAGTTCCTCCAGCGTCGAACGTAGCTCCTCATTCGCTGATTGCAGCTCTTCGTTGGACGCTTTCAGTTCCTCCTGACCGCTTTCGAACTCTTCGACAATGACTTGCAAGCGTTGCTGCGTCAGATGGAGCTCTACCTCGAGCTTCTGGATTCTCTCGGCGTCCGAATCGGAACCGCCGACACGAGAAGTCGGGGTCGGGTCCGTCGCAGCCTCGACAAAGAGAACCAACGCATACCCCTGCTGGCCAACCTCGGAAGAGGGGCGGACATGTAGCACCACAGGACGCTTTTCACCGTTCACGCTGACGTCGATCGCCTTGGTAACGGCAATCTCTCCTGTCTCCCGTGCCGAATGAAGCGCCGTGCGTAGCTCTAATCGAAGCTCCTCGCACAGTATCTTGAAGACATTGCTCGTAATCTCACCGCCAGGATGCTCGAAGTAGCGACCGGCATTTTCGGAAAGATGCACGACGCGGTTGTCAGGTGCGAGTAGTATGCTCGGTGGCGCATAGCGCTCGACGATTTTTTGGTGCAATCCGCCGTAGGAAATGCTCTGTGTCTCCAGCGGAACTCGCTCAGCCTCGCTGAACACACGGGGTCGAGTAGTCGGAAAGACAGGAAGGCGCGGCTCCGGAGCACGGATGTTGCGTCGGCGGTAGACACAGCACTTCTTCTCCTCGACTTGGAACAAATCACCGGCGTCCAGCGTCTCCGACGTGCCCAGGACCAAAAATCCATCGGGCTTCAACGCATAGTGAAAAAGCTCGATTACTTCGTGCTGAAGCTCTCGTTTCAAATAAATAAGGAGATTCCGACAAGAAATCAGGTCCAGTCGAGAAAACGGGGGATCTCCCATCAAGTTGTGCGGAGCGAATACGACCAGCTCACGAACCTCTTTTCTCACCCGATATCCACCGTTTTCCTTCTCGAAATAGCGAGAGAGGCGCTCCGAGGTGATATCCGATTCGATGTCGCCAAGATACAGCCCCTCTCGTGCCTTCGTAAGTGAATGCTCATGCAAGTCCGAGGCGAATATTTGTATCGGCAAGTGCTTGTCCAACTGCGCTAGCGTTTCGAGCACTAGTATCGCCAACGAATAGGCCTCTTCGCCCGTTGCGCAGCCGACCGACCAAATTCTTATCGGCTCGCCGTCCCGCTTTGCAGTGACTATTTGCGGCAGCACATTTGTCCTCACGTATTGGAAGACTTCGGGATCACGGAAAAAACTGGTGACGGTAATAAGCAAATCATCAGCAAGCGCTCGTACTTCCTCCGGACTGCTTCGCAACACCGCCAGGTACTCCGCGAGATCCTCCTGTCGCCGAAACTGCATACGACGTCCGATGCGTCTCATCACCGTGGAGCGTTTGTACTGCGTAAAGTCACGTCCCGTCCGCGCGCGGAGCTGAGCGAAAATCTTCTGCAGCACTTGCTCGGACGACGACTCTGCAGCCTGTTCACTGCGTAGCCTAAGCTTAGGGGCAGTGCTGGTGAAGCCGATAATGGCTTTCGGTATTTCCGCCAGCGGCAGAATAAGGTCTGCGACCCCTGTTGACACCGCACTCTGCGGCATGCCGTCATACTCGGCCTCATTCGGGTCCTGCACAATCGCGACCCCACCGGAAAGTTTGATCTCCTTCAGACCTAAGGTGCCGTCCGAACCGGAACCGGTCAGGACCACGCCGATGGATCGGTCACCGTGATTGCTCGCCAGCGTGCGGAAGAAATGATCGATCGGAGCCCGCTCGGAGCGCGCACGCTCCAGGTCGCTCAGGCGAAGATGAGTGTCAATAGAATCCAGGTTAGCATTTGGCGGAATGACATAAATCACGTTCGGCTCGAGTGCGACCGTTTCCGTAACCTGCTGAACTCGCAAATCCGTTGTCGGTTGAAGCAGCTCTGCCAGATGGCTCTTGCGGTCCGGCGCTAGATGCATGACGACGACGAAGGCCAGACCGCTATCTCCCGGCATCAGCGAGAACAGCGTTTTGAGTGCGGCGAGACCACCCGCGGAGGCGCCGATGCCGACGATTATAAGCTGCTCGCCTTCTGCATCAGAAGTGTTCCTTGTCGATTCTTGAGGTCGGGTCGATTCGTCAATTTGGAGCGATTGGTCGCTCCGAGTCGCTTCCTGGCTGTTTTTCGGGCTCGACTTGCCGACC
>JAGRAW010000243.1 GCA_020434415.1 Bdellovibrionales bacterium | reverse complement strand
TCAGCTTCGCACCGATTCCTTTCGCCACTGAACGGATGTCGTGATAATTGCTGCGGTCCAGCGCGACAAGAAGGTCATACTCTGTAAAGTCTGCTGAGCAGAGCACTCGCGCCCGTTTCCCATCCAGCGGAAGCTGATAGCGATGCGCCAAATTGAGCGTCCCTTGATGAGGCGGCTTCCCCACATGCCAGGACCCGGTGCCGCAGGAAGCGATCTCGAAATCCTGCTCTCGACCGGCATCCTGAACGAGCTTCCGTAGGACACCCTCCGCAAGCGGAGAGCGACAGATATTGCCGAGACAGACGAAAAGAATTCGGTGCGTGGCCATTCGCTTATCCTCGAACCTGTCCCGAGCCGGTCACGACATACTTGTAGGTTGTCAGCTCCTCGGGGCCGACGGGGCCACGGGCATGGAGCTTGTCCGTGCTGATACCCATCTCCGCTCCCATACCGAACTCTCCCCCGTCATTGAAGCGGGTACTAGCGTTTTGCACTACCACACCGGAGTCGACATCAGTGACAAAACGGTTCAGCGCCTGCTCATCCCGCGCCACGATAGCGTCGGTGTGGCGGGAACCGTAGGTGTTGATGTGCGCGATAGCTTCCTCAACCGAGTCGACTACCCGCACTGCGAGTATCAAATCAAGGTACTCTGCACCCCAGTCGCAATCTGTCGCCGCATGCGCCTGAGGGATCCATTGGCGTGCAGCCTGATCTACTCGAAGTTCGACACCGCGCTCCCCCATGGCCTGCGCCAGACTCGGCAGAAACGTTTCGGCGATAGCTTTATGCACCAGCAGCGTCTCCATCGCATTACAGACGCCGGGTCGCTGGCACTTTGCGTTTAGACAGATTTCCAGAGCCATATTCGGGTCCGCACTCTTGTCGACGAACACATGACATACGCCCTTGTAATGCTTCAGCAGCGGCACGGTTGCCATCTCGGCGACTGCTCGAATAAGTCCCTCTCCACCTCGAGGAATGACGACATCTACGTATTCGTCAAGTCGCACCAACTCACGCACGGCTTCACGATCGGCCTCCTGCACCAACTGCACGGCATCCGCAGGGACGCCTGACGCTGCAAGGCCGTGGCGCAATGCCTCCGCTATCGCGCGGTTGCTGAAGGTTGCCTCCTTACCACCGCGAAGGATGACCGCGTTTCCCGTCTTTACGCAAAGAGCAGCCGCATCGGCTGTCACGTTGGGTCTTGATTCATATATAATCGCGATAACACCCAAGGGCACGCGGACCTTTCGAATACGTAGACCGTTCGGACGCTCGCGCTCGTTTATCGTCTCGCCTACCGGATCCGGTAGCGCCGCCACCTGCCGCACTCCGGCAATCATCGCTGCGATTCGAGCAGGCGTCAGCTCCAGACGGTCGAGCATCGCTGAACTCAATCCTTCAGCTCGGGCGGCCTCCACGTCCCGTTGATTCGCCGCCTGTATCTGCGCAGTAGCGGCCTCCAGGGCCGCGGCCATCTGCTCGAGGGCTGCCTTGCGGGCGCTGCTATCCAAAGCGTTCAGTCGAAGCGCAGCACCCCGTGCTCTCCGACCTAGCTCGGCAATCTTCAACTGCAACTCGGACGCTTCCGGTGCGCCTGCCATCGGGTTACCCATCCTTCATATTCTCTTGAGCAAAGACGACCATATTGTCTCGATGAATGACCTCATCATAGTCCTTGGTCCCGAGCACCGCGGCTATTTCCCTGGTCTTCAATCCTTTGATGCGGTCAATATCAGCACTCGAATAGTCGCTGAGACCGCGCGCTACAAGCACTCCGTCCTCGGTCTGGATATTAACGAGTGCACCGGACGCAAAGCTGCCGCGCACCCCCCGGATGCCGATCGGAAGCAAGCTTCGGCCCTGCTCCTCCAAGGCACACCGTGCCCCGCTGTCGATTACCACCGTGCCTTGCGCTCGGTGGAAAAAAGCTATCCATCGCTTACGACTATGGCGCACTTGTTCTTCGGCTAACGATGCTCCAATGAGGGTGCCGGTCGAAACACCAGAGAAAACCTGGCGCAACATGTCACTCTTGCGGCCATCTGCAATGACCGTCATCGCTCCCGCAGCAGCAACAGTTTCAGCCGCTTCAAGCTTGGTCCGCATACCGCCGATTGAGATGGCGCTCGTCGAGCCTTTCGCCAACGCTTTGGCAGCGGCACCGACTTTCGGCAGGTATGCCACCCTTTTCGTGCCGCCGTTCGTGCTCGGTGCGCGCAACCCGTTGACTGTCGTCAGCAGTACCATCACGTCCGCATCGATCAACAGCGTCGTTAACGCTGCCAGGGAATCATTATCCCCGACCTTAATCTCGTCGACCGCGACCACGTCATTCTCGTTCACAATCGGCAGCACGCCGTGACGCAACAAGTTGAGAACAGTGTTACGCGCGTTAAGATGACGGCTTCGATTGTTAAGAATGTCGTGAGTGAGCAAGACCTGTCCGACAGTAGTGCGTCGCTTCTTGAAGCGCTCGGCATAGTAGGTCATTAGCCGTGCCTGCCCCACCGCAGCCGCCATTTGCAAATCAGGCAGGTTCGTCGGGCGAGTTTTCCACCCAAGCGCGTCAATCCCCATGCCGATCGCGCCCGAGGTAACCAGCAATACCTCGCGGCCTTCCCGCATCAGATCGCTGATCCCGGAAACAATCGCCTCAATGCGCTGCGCATCAGGTTTGCCCGTGCGGTTCGCCAGCAAACGCGTGCCTACCTTCACCACCACCCGACCGGCGCGCTCCAGGCGTCGGCGTGCGGCTAATTCGTCTTCTGTCATCGCGACTACTAGAAGTTGTCCGCCACTATTATAACGACAGCCCCAACTGCAACCCCGAACGGCTGTAGCAGCCACGGGATTGAAGGCCGCTCCACAGGAGCCTCTTTCGGCATGCGCAATGCTGAAAGACTCTTCTCCGCAATCTGCTAGACCAGGCCCGGCTTGGTCATACGCAAGAGGTCGAGCACCTTGGCTAGCTCATCTTCAGGCAACACTTGCTCTTCGATCGCAACCTGACGAAGCGGCTTTCCGGTCTTGAACGCGGTCTTGGCGAGCTGAGCCGCCTTGTCATAGCCGATAATTGGCGCAAGCGCCGTGCAATTTGCGATGCTGGCTTCGGCAAGCTCGGCCAACCGCTCACGGTTCGGCTCAATCCCGGAAACACACTTTGCCGCAAAATTGCGTGCACCGGCTGCCAACAGCTCGCTCGCTTGAAGGATGTTGTACGCCATAACCGGCATCGCGACGTTTAGCTCGAACGTGCTTCCAAGATAGCCGCCCATGTTGACCGCCGCGTCGTTCCCCACCACTTGCGCACACACCATCAAGAGCGATTCGGCAATCACCGGATTCACCTTCCCGGGCATAATCGACGATCCGGGCTGCACCTCGGGCAACTGCAGTTCGCCAATGCCGCAGCGAGGCCCCGATCCGAGCCACCGGATGTCATTGGCGATCTTCGCCAAACTGCAAGCAATGGTCTTGAGCTGTCCGCTCATCTCGACCAGACCGTCCTTTGCGGCTTGCGCCTCGAAATGATTCGCCGCTTCGGCAAAAGGCAATCCCGTCCGCTCACTCAGCTCGGCAATTACCTTGCGTGCAAAATCGGGATGGGTGTTGAGGCCGGTGCCGACAGCAGTTCCTCCCAGCGGCAGTTCATAGATGCTCGGCAGCGAACGTTTCACGCGCTCGATACCTAGCTGCACCTGCCGCGCATAACCACTGAACTCTTGCCCCAAGGTAATGGGGGTCGCGTCCTGTAGATGGGTTCTTCCTGTCTTGACTATATCGCTGAATTCTTCCGCCTTCTGCGCAAGAGCTTTCTCGAGCATCCCTAAGGCCGGAATGAGATCCGCCGTGAGCTCCTTCGCCAACGCGATGTGGATGGCAGTCGGGATAACGTCATTGGAGGATTGGCTGTTGTTTACGTGATCGTTGGGATGCACTGCTACGTTACCGCTCGAGAGCTCCTTCGCGCGGTTCGCGATCACCTCGTTCGCGTTCATGTTCGAAGAAGTGCCCGACCCGGTCTGGAAAATATCAACGACAAAGTGCGCGTCGAGCGCCCCGGACTCGACTTCTGCTGCTGCTTTTTGAATTAGGTCGGCACGCTCACCGTCGACGAGTCCCAGGCCGGCATTCACCTTTGCAGCGCAGCCTTTAATCAGTCCAAGTGCAGCGATCATTGAACGAGGGAACCGGAGCGCGCTAATCGGAAAATTCTCCACCGCCCGCTGTGTCTGAGCGGCATAATAGGCGCCAACCGGCACCTGCATCTCACCCATCGAGTCCTTCTCGGTTCGCATTTCTTGCTTCGTTGCCATCGTTTGGACCTAGAAAAATGTCAGTCTCAGGATAAATACGGGCATTCCCGCGCTCCCTACTCCGCTTTCTTCGACTTTTCGGCCAGAACGGACGTAAGGAGAGAGAGTAACTAGCAATTCTTCGCCTTTGGCGCAAAAGCAGCGCACCTGATGCTCCATGCGCGAATCGCGTGAAACCCTCTAGTTCAAGCCGAATCAACCCAATCGGTCGCTGCCCGTTTCACACCAACGCTATCCCCGTCCGGCGCCTATCTCAGGCAGTATTTCCCTCAAGGTGAAAATGAGTGTTGTCGATACCTTACAGGAACTACGACTTTAGCTTTTGACCACGGGATAGTAAGGCCAAGCATGAGCGACAAAACGGATTCGGTGCTCGACACGGACGGGGAAACAGATCTCCCGGGCTCGGAGGAGAGCGTCAGCCGGCGCGGACCAAAGAGCATCCTTCTTCCACCTGAACCCTCGGTGCTCAAAGAAGCTCGACTGCTGGCAGGCGATCGCAACGTTCGTATCAGCCGCTTGGCCTCGACCATAGCGCAAGACCCAATCATTACCCTTGAGTTGCTACGAGTTGCCAATGCGACTTTTTTCGCGGGCGACCGTCCCTCGATCACCACGGCACAAACTGCGGTAATCCGACTCGGCTCTCAGACGATCGTGGAAATGCTCGACTCTCTGAGAACTCGTCCGCAGATCCAGCAGCCGGAAGTAAGCAGAGAGTTCGAAACGCTGCGAGTTCTCTCCCGCCGCGTATCTGTCACCGCCCAGATCATCGCAAACGAAGTGCAACGCGATATTTCGGAAATTGCGCAAACCGCGGGTCTGATGAGCTACATTGGCTACATGATCGCCTGCGCTTATCTCGCCGAAGACTATATCGACATTTTGCGCGGAAGAAAGCGAAGCACGGCAGCATATCGAATACAGCAAGAACACGGCCTGGATGTGAACGTTGTCCTGCTTGAATACTTACGCTCTCACGGCGTTCCGAACGAGCTCTTTTATGGCCTGGATCGCGAGCTGAAATGCAAAACGCCGGGACAGGCCGCTCTGCGCTTTATCTCCGAGTCTGCGGTCGAGCTAGTCGAGGCGTTTGAAGGCGGTCGCTGGGACCGCTACGCGCCCAACCAGACGCTCCCTTCCAAAAGCGCGCTTCGTCTTTTGAAGATAAGCGACGACAAGTATCGCACGCTCTACGGAGAACTGGACGATTACCTTCGCGGCAAGCGCGACCGGGAAAAATCGCAGACTGATGAGACTGACGTTCGCGAGGAAGAACCAGCGTCGGAGCCAAAGCCTCCGGCTCCGGTCGCAACACCGAGAGCTGCCGAGGACCGGCCGGTAACGATCAAGCGCGACGGCTTCGCTCGTTCGAACGAAGCCAATCCGACATTGATTCTAACCCGAAACGGATTCGGCGGGTACGATTCAACCGCCCAACCAACGAACTTCATCGAGTCCGACACTGACGCGATTGAGGAAGAGAAGCAGACCCTCAGCCCTGAAGCGCAACAAGTGCTGCGGTTGATCAACCAGCTTTGCAGCGAATGTAAGACCAGCCATGACCTTCTGGTCCGCCTCCTCAAGATGCTCATTACCGAGGGGCCGTTCGTGCGAGCAGCGCTGATTCTGCTGAAGACGCACCGCCAGTCGGCGGATATTCATACCGCGGTCGGTGAAGGATTCGTGGATGGTTCCTCGATTGCAGTCAACGACCCTCTGTCACCGCTGGCGCTCTGTCTGACCAAGATTCAATCATTCAACGCGAAAGACATCAGCGACATTCTGTCGCCTTTCGGCGTGTCATCGTACGCTGTCTCTCCGCTTCGGATCGATCATGAATCGCCGGTTGTGCTCTACGCCGACTGCGGCCTTGACCGCCCTCTTCCGCTGGAGGCGCGAAAAATCTTCCGCCTGGTTGTTGGACTCCTTAATCACACGCTGCCGAGGCTCCCGGGCGGTCTCCCTCGCCGTGCCGCACGCCCTCTCGACGAGACACAGCGACTAAGTCGTCCCGAGCTGTAGTGAATGCGAGCGGCTCGCCCGAGCCGAGCCGGAAGCTCCTGACCTCCCAAGAATCTCGTCCTGGCTAAAGCACCGATTTTCTAGCCTAAATACTGATCTGCTGCACGAGGGCTGCTAACG
>JAGRAW010000242.1 GCA_020434415.1 Bdellovibrionales bacterium | reverse complement strand
GAATGATGAAGTCGAAATTGCCTTCCTCGGCGAGCTGCAGCCCGGCTTCGCCGTCCGGCGCCACGGTCATTTCATAGCCGAAATCTCGCACTTCCTCGGCCAGAAGCTCAGCTATCGCCGCGTCATCTTCGATAATTAAAGCGCGCTTCATCTCGTGCTCATCAAGGTTGTGTATGTAAGGTCCTCACGGCGCAGCTTTCGTCAAGAGTGCTGCTCCCAAGCAAGTCTGTCTGCTTCGGAGTGAAGATAACGAATAGTCAGCCTCGGCCGAAGTCGATACCATGACCCAAACCTACCAGGTGCTGAAAAACTCCTTTCAGCAGTCTGCGAGACCTGGTCTTTACCGCGACGACAGCCGCTACCTCCAGCATACCGGAAATGACTCATTTGGATAAGAACCTCATTCTGCAAGACCGATTGTTCACCGATGCGCTAGGCGAAGTATATCGGGGCCAAAGGGCAGAGAGCGGCACAGTCGTCGAAAGTCTTTTGGTACGGATAATCGGTTCGAACCTCGCCGAAGCACCGCAATTTAGGGAGCGTGTGCTCAGCGAAGCGCAGCTTCTCGCTGAGCTACGGCCGCCTCAAACTACGCGTATTATCGACCACGGATGGCGGAATCAAAAGCTTTTTCTCGCTACAGAAGCAGTGGAGGGGATCGATACCGGCAGCCTCCTCACCGCACTGAAAGAGCGTCGCCGACTAATGCCGTTAGCGACTGCTTGTTATCTGATTTCCGCAGCAGCGAAAGGCTTGGAAAGCATCCACGGACTGGAGCACCATAGCCCGCTCCCTTTGCAAGTGGTCCACCGAGTCATTACTCCGAAGACCATTCTGGTCAATTGCGCGGGACAGGCACAACTGACCTTCGGTGCGATGACTGAAGTAGACGCCGGGCAGGCCGCTCTGCTCTCCGCAGTCTCGCCAGCGGCGACCTCCGGTTTCACACCTTACAGTGCTCCCGAACAGCTCACTACCGAGATCCGGCGTGACTCTCTTACAGACATTTACTGCTTGGGCCTCGTCTTCTACGAGCTACTTTCCGGCGCGCTTCCGTTCCGAGCGGATACAGCGGCTTCCTACCGACTGCAGCTCGCCCACCAGGAATTCGTCCCACCGCTGCATCCGGAATTGGATGACAAAAGTCGAGAGCTACTGCTCCGCATGTTGGCAAAAGAGCGCTCTCAGCGATTCCAGAGTGCTTTCGATCTTCATTCCACTATCGACCGTTTCGTGCGGGAACGCTTCCCGAGATTTGTTCCTGCGGAAGTCGCGCAGGTAGTGACAAGCGTGCTTGCAGTGAAGCGACAGGATGACGAACAAAGCGAGTCACCGCAGGTGGGGCAGACGGACGAACGAACACGCTCAGAGGCTGTTAGCAGCAGCTTCCCTAAAGCCCCCCCCGAACACTGCAGTGATCAGACGCCTACGCCAGTCTCGCGCACTCCTGAGCCTCCACGGGCGAAAGACACGAGGGGCAGAAGGCCCTCTCCAGCTCGAAACGCCGCTTTTGGAGCAGCACTGTGCTTACTGGTCGTGTTTGGGGGAATACTGTGGAAACACCGAGGCGCTGAACCCGGCACAACTGCCGGAGTCCCTGATGCTGATGCGATACATCACACCCGAGGCGCTAAACTCTCCCCGGCAATATCCGCTGGAGTAGTCGCTCCGCGGGCACCCGACACCATTCTCGGCCTTGTGACCTGGTTCGATGCATCGAACATCACCCTGCCTCACGACACTCCTGTAGAAGCATGGGTCGGCGCCGTCGGCGCGACAATCGCTCTTCGTCAGACGGAACCGGCTCGACAGCCGAGACTCGCAAAAAATGCTCGCCTCACCGGCGTTCGATTCAATGGCCTGACAACTTTTCTCGAATCTCCCGAGCTGGGAGCAGCCATTCGCCAAGCGAATGCGTTCACTATTCTTTACGTAGCCGCCGTGGACACGGCCAAAGACCAGTATGTTTTCTCCATGCATGGCGCCAATCGCTTCCTTGACGTCGCACGGGCCGGATTTAGCGTCGATGGAAGACTTAGACTGAAGGTAGATAATTCAGTCGGAAGCTATCTGGATTCATCGCCAACAATCGTCGACCACCTTGCTGTCTATACTTCCGCTGTAGGCGAATCGACTTCGCTACTCCGACAGAACGGGATCAATTACATCCGTGCCGGACATTGGCAACCCCCGCAGCTCGACCGAACTGTGTACTTTAGCATCGGACAGGAGTGGGATCCCTCCGGCCCGTCAGATTACTTTGCCGGAGTGATTACCGATATCGTGGTATATACTCGGGTGCTCGACACGAACGAGCTATTGAGCCTGGAAAAGTACTTTATCGACTTGCGCGCAATTGCGCTTCCTTGAGACCTTTCCCGATCCATCTAAAGGCTGAACCCGATCCATCTAAAGGCTAAAAAGGAGCCGATCAGTTTCGCCGTGCACTTGAACGTTCCCGCCTCCGTGCCAGACGTAGTCTCTCTTACTTCAACAACCGGCAACGTTCAGGCGCAGGTTTGCGGTGAATTCTGCACGCCCGACAAGTTCTTGCGAAGATCCAAAAACAGAGGGGATCAACCCCAGTCGGGCCTGTCAAAAAACTATCGTTTTTAGACGTTCCCCAGCCACATGAATACCGCTCGGCTTTGCCGCTACGCAAATACTCTTACCCGATACGGTACTTAGTTTCTCCTGCCCCTACCAGCTCCACTGCTTCTCCTCGTTTTTCTTGGCGTAACGCGCATCCCAAAATAGAATTCTGTAGAGCGTCTTATATCCCCCACCGCTACCCGGTCGGGAAACGACAAAGATGGTTGGTGCGGAACTTGCTCCGGTCAATTCCGCGTTACGGGAACCCACGGGCGGCTTGTCGACTCGCGGGTAAAACGCTAAAGGCGGTTACCTATGACTTCGTGTCTTTCGTTGCGGCTAGTGGCCGTAGTCTCTGCTCTTTTCTGCTTCCTGACTCTTCCCCCCGCGTTCGCTCAAAACGCCGATATCGTCTTCGTCACCCAGGTGCCGATCACGACGGACTTCGCGAATGCTTTTGCTACCTTCGGTAATCATCGAGCAGCACTCGACTCCATTCCCCGAGGCGGTGACCTTTGGATCCGCTACCGTGACGGCTCGTTGAAGAACCTCACCGAGGCCGCGGGGTATGGCGCGGTTGGTCAGCAGGGCCCCGGCGCTATCGCCGTGCGAGACCCCGCGGTTCATTGGAGCGGGGACAAAGTCCTCTTCAGCATGGTCGTCGGAGCACCGTCACGACAGTATGAACTGAACGACTACGTTTTCCAGCTCTACGAGATCGTGGGACTAGGAAAGAACGAAACGCCGGTGATCACCAAAGTAGCGAATCAGCCGGAGAGGTATAACAACGTCATGCCGACCTATGGCACCGACGATAGAATCATCTTCGTCTCCGACCGGCCGCGCAACGGAGAGGCCCATCTCTACCCGCAGCGAGACGAATACGAATCAACTGCGACCAATACCGGGCTTTGGAGCTTAAACCCTGCAAGCGGGGATTTGGTGCTGCTCGACCATGCGCCTTCAGGCGCATTTCACCCGCTACTCGATTCGTTCGGGAGAGTAATCTACAGCCGATGGGACCATCTTCAACGAGACCAGCAAGCGGACGGGACTGACGCATTCGGAGCATTCAACTACTCCGGCGAGAGCGCAGACTCCGTTCGAATTGAAACGAAAGCTGAAGTTTTTCCTGAGCCCCGCTCGAACGCCGATAATCCGGTTCCCAACCTGAACTTGCATTCGTTCAATTTCTTCTTTCCTTGGCAGATAAACGAAGACGGCACCGAGCATGAAACGCTCAACCACATCGGCCGCCACGAGCTTGCGGGCTACTTCAATCGGAGCTTCGACGACGACCCCAACCTGCGCGAACATACAACCGCCAATTTTCTCTTTAACGAGAACCGGCTCGATATCTTCCTCCAGCTTTCCGAAGATCCGTTGCAGCCTGGCCGATTTCTAGGAGTACATTGTGGTGAGTTCGGCACTCATGCGGCCGGACAGATTGCAGCGCTTGCCGGTGCGCCCGATCTGACCGCGGACCAGATGAGTGTGGAATACCTGACGCACCCTGCGACCATCTTCCCGTCCGATACACCCTCGGCGGGCCATAGCGGTCTCTATCGTAACCCACTCCCGCTCAGCGACGGCACGCTGGTAGCGTCCCATACGGCAAACACGAGAGAAGTAAGAAATGACGGCTCTACAGAGCAGCCCGTCTCGCGCTACGATTTTCGGTTGAAGCGCCTCACGAAAAACGGTCAGTATTTTCAGGCGGGCAGCACGCTCACCAACGGCATCTCCAAGAGCGTGACCTTCTGGAATCCCGACACCCTCGTTTCCTGGAGTGGCTTGCTTTGGGAGCTTCAGCCGGTCGAGCTACGCGTCCGCGAACGGCCCGCACGTCGTTCGGCTCACCTCCCTGCACCGGAGCAGGCCGTATTCGATCGACTTGGAGAGAATGTCGCAAGCCTCAAGGCATTCCTTCGCGACAACAATGCTGCGCTAATCGTCGGCCGTAATGTCACGACAAGAGATGTCGCAGACGAACAGCAGCCCTACAACTTACGAGTACCCGGCGGCGCTACTACCATCGGCAGCTCCGGCAAGGTCTACGACGTCGCTCACCTGCAAATCTTTCAGGGCGACCAAATCCGCGGCTACTCCGACCAGAACGGCACCCCCCGAGACGGACGCAGGGTACTTGCGCAGACCCTCCACGAAACAGCGCGCTTCAATCCGCCCAACAATATAGAGGGTGCGGTTCGAGTCGCAGCTGACGGAAGCTTTGCCGCGATTGTTCCTGCAAGGCGAGCGCTTACTTGGCAGCTTACGGATGCCGAAGGAACCGGCGTAGTTCGTGAGCGGCTCTGGCTTACCTTCCAACCGGGAGAAGTTCGAGTTTGCGGTTCCTGCCATGGAGTCAATAGCGAGGATCAAGCCGGAGCTTCAGCACCACAGAACCCGCCGCAAGCACTTGAAGATCTGCTTCGCTATCTCGGCCATCTTCCCACGGAAAAGCCGACGCCTTGTGACTTTGACGGCGATCGCAAAACGGATTTTGGAGTAGTTCGACGAGGAGATAACGGCTCCGGCATCGTGTTCATCGCGTTTTCCAGCGGCGCGGAACCGGCCAGCGTAGAGTTCGGCTCATTTGACGCAGATAGCTTCTTCGGCGTCGACAGTGATCGCGACTCCCTTGCGGACTTGATAGCAGCCCGCCATCGGGGCACGGAGCGAGTCGACTGGTTCACGAGAGAGAGCTCGACGCTTGCGGTCAATTTTCAACCGTGGGGCGTGCAGGCCGACCTGCCCCTCCTCGCTGACATCGACGGCGACGGCTCCTCCGATCGAACCGTATTTCGACCGTCCGACGGAAGCTGGTGGAGCTTACGCAGTAGCTTAGGGCCGATTTCGCTCAGTTGGGGACTGCCCGGCGATCGACCGGTGGCAAGCGACTTCGACGGAGACGGATGGGACGATATCGCCATTTGGCGGCCTGCAATCGGCTATTGGGCGGTGCTTCAATCCACCCACGGCGCGCAGACAGATCTCGAACACATCATTTGGAAGCAATGGGGACTGTTCGGTGATACCCCCTTGCCCGGCGATTTTGACGGCGATGGAGCGAGCGACCTAGCGGTGTGGAGAAACGCTGACGGAACGTGGTACATCTGCGGCTCGGAGCAAGACTTCGACTGCACCCAAGGGAGCGCAACCCAGTTCGGACTTCCCGGCGACATTCCGGTGCAGGCCGACGTTGATGGCGACGGGAAGCGCGACTACGTCGTGTGGCGGCCGTCAGACGGAAACTGGTATTCCAAACGCTCAAGTGATCAGGCGATTAGCATTCGTCAGTGGGGACTGCCCGGCGATGTACCGCTCTGCGGCGTGCAGTGAGAGCGGTCGGGTCCCGGCTTAACGATCGCCCCCGAGCAGGGTGCCGAGAATCCCGCCTTCACCGACTTGCTGTCCGCCCTGTCGCGGCATCGCTTGGTAGATCCGATCTGCCAGTCGGCTGAACGGCAGCGACTGCAGCCAGACGTGACCGGGGCCGGTCAGAGTGGCGAAGAACAACCCTTCACCACCGACGAGAGCTGAACGAATCGAACCGACGAACTCGATGTTGTACTCGACGCTTTCTTGAAAAGCCACGATACAGCCCGTATCTACCCGCAATTTCTCGCCCGCTTGAAGCTGCACTTCATGGATGGTGCCGCCCGCATGCACGAAGGAAAGTCCGTCACCGGTAAGCTTTTGTAGAATAAACCCTTCACCGCCAAACAAACCGCTTCCAAGGCGCTTGGTAAAAGCGACATTGACGTCGATGCCCATGGCGGAGCACAGATAGCTGTTTTTCTGACACAAGACCGGTCCAAGCTGGTCCAGCGCGAGGGGGATAATCTTGCCGGGATACGGTGCCGCGAAGGCGACCCGCTCCTT
>JAGRAW010000241.1 GCA_020434415.1 Bdellovibrionales bacterium | reverse complement strand
GCGCGCTTCTCTCGCCAACGGATCCCATCGCTGTTTTGGCGCTTCTCAAGGATTCGAAGGCCCCGCAGGCGCTGAGCACGAAGATTGCCGGGGAGTCGCTGTTTAACGATGGCACGGGAGTGGTGCTTTTTCTGGTAATTCTCCAGGCGATAGGGTCCGGGAATGGCATCGAGCCGCTGCACGTTCTGTCGCTCTTTCTGCGCGAAACTGTGGGTGGCACATTCTTGGGGCTCGCGTTCGGGTATCTCGCATTTCGCTTACTAAAGTCGATCGACAACTATAGCGTCGAGGCACTACTGACCTTGGCTTTGGTCACGGGCGGGTATTCCGTAGCTCATCTGCTGCACGTCTCAGGTCCAATTGCGATGGTCTTAGCCGGTTTGCTTATCGGGAACCGCGGCCGTTTGTTCGCGATGTCGGAGAGGACCCGAGAGAATCTCGATACCTTCTGGATCCTCATCGACGAAACTCTAGTGGCTGTCCTGTTCGTGTTGCTGGGGATGGAAGTGCTTGTCGTTCCGTTCGAATGGGTGCCGTTCGGCGTGGGACTACTTGCGATTCCTGTGGTGCTCGCGGTTCGTTTCATCAGCGTCGGTGCACCCCTGAACATACTGCGCCGTTACCACGAATTCGGCCCGAACACAGCCAAAATCATGACCTGGGGAGGGCTCAAAGGCGGCATTTCCGTAGCACTGGTTCTCTCGCTACCGGCCTCCCCAATCCGCGACACACTCCTCTTGGTGACCTACGTGGTAGTCGTTTTCTCAGTCGTGGTGCAGGGCCTCACCTTCCCCGCATTCATCCGCCGCTTCCCACCGGCATGACCCGACGCACTGCCTCGACGATCGTTTGCGAAGAGACCTGCTCTTAACGCAGCTCTCTTCACAGCGCGGACTCCGCCATTCTCAGTCAAGTCCCCACCCGTGTTCCGATTTTTGGTCTGGCCCACTCGTACAGGTCTCAGAGACCTTGGCGAATGCGACCTTGGCAGCGCGGATTTGGGGACGATGAGCTGTGCTGTTAGAGCAGGATTGAGAGCCCGATGCTCAGGGCATCGAAGATAAAGTGGTAGATGACCACCGGAAGCAGTTGCTCGCCGGTGGCGATGTAGGCGAGCACGAAGCCCAGGCCGAGGCCGACCAGGGCGAGCGATGCCAGGGGGCCCCAGGTGGCGTAGTGTGCGGCGCCGAAGATTGTGGCGCTAGTGACTGCGGCGGCAATGTCTCGATGACGCTGTAGTGGGAGGACGCGCCAGCGCCGTATCACGCTGACGAGCATGGCGCGAAAGAGTACTTCTTCGACCACGGCAGCCCACATCGCGATAGTGGCGATGCTCGCCAGGGTTTCGAACAGGCTCATTTGGGGCACGTCCGGTTGCGCTTGGCTGACTGCTTCCGTGAGTATGTCGTGTCGCTGTGCCAGAAGCTCGGGGACGAACAGCACCACAAGCACCGCAGGAACGCAGCCCAGTGCGATCGCGGTATGTGTCAGCCCCAGCGACTCTCGCCAATGATGCGTGCGGAAGAAGGGGAGGCCGGTTCGCCAACGGAGCACTATGCCGAGCACTGCACAGACGCCAAACGCGATCGTCGGAAGTCGCGAGGAGGTCTCCGGAGTCAGTTGATCGACGATCGTTAGTGCGACGGGAGTGGATGCCAGCAGAAGGGCGGCAACGACGACACTGGAGCCGATGGCCGGTTCCGCACAGGTTGCGCTCTGCCTACCCAGAGCGACTCGTAGGCGTTGCCACCGGTCGACGGCGAGAAATGCTTTCAGCACGGTATCATCATCGTCCAATGAGGGTGTGGTCAACGCTGACGACTAAACCCTGATCGTTACAGCGCGTAGACGGTAAGCGCGCAGAAGAACCGTGTTTGCGGCCCTCCTTTGTTGTTATCGGCTTCGGTTCCGACGGCTTGAGACTACTTCTCGCTGATTCTGCCCAATACCGCACCTCCGACAGTTTTTGAACCCTAGGGTACTTCTTCATTGATGCTCTCTCAGGAGACAAGTAGGGTGCTGCTATGAGCCTATGCCTGCAGACCCCAACCGTATCTGAGGATTGCCGCCCGTTTGCCGGCGCCATTGCGGTCCTATCGCTCCTACTCGCCGGGCTGATTGGACCGGTGCATGCTCAGCCCGCGGCCTCGCCTACGCCGCAAGAGGTGGTGGTTGAGGGACCTGACGCAACGCTGCGCGGCAAACTTGACGGCCTGGAAGGCATTCTCGCGGCACTCCGCGGCATCGAGCAGCAAATCAGAGCGCTGCAAGATGAACTCGCCGGGCCGTCCGGTCGTGGGCGAGAAGAAGAGCTGACGGCCCAAATAAAGCAGCTTGTCGCGGACCAAGAGAAGCTGAATCGGGACTTCAATGAGATCGCGTCCGAGGTGCCGTTTCCCACTGCCGCCGTGGACGAGCCGGATCAAATACTCGACTGGGGTCACGAGCTTCAAGAACTACTCGGTCCTTTGATCCGCGAGATTAAAGCGATTACCAGCAAGCCCCGGGCGCTCGACCGACTTCGACGACGAGTGGAAGCGCTGGAAGAGCAGCTTCGTGAGGCGGAGCATGCCCAAGAGAACCTCTCGTCTTTGCGAGCGCAGGCAACACACGGGCACGTCGTAAAGTCACTTTCGGCGTTGGAGCGGGATTGGCAAGAACGCGAACGGCTCGTGCAAACTGAGCTGAGTATCGTTCGGCAGCGCCTCAACAAGGAAGTGGAAGGAACGCGCACCTTCTCGGAGTCGCTGCGCGAGATTTCCAAAATTTTCTTTCAAAGCCGTGGACGAAACCTTCTGCTCGCGCTGGTTCTGACGCTGACCTTCTGGCTACTGACGCGACGCTTCTACCTGCGACTTCAAAGCTCTCGGCTGTTTCGGGAGAAGCAGCAGAGCTTTCGTGCGCGAGTGGCAAAAATCTTCTTTCTTGCCTTCAGTAGCGTCGGGTCTGCATTCGTTTTTCTCATCGTGTTGTTCGCATTCGGCGACTGGTTGTTGCTCACCTTGGCGGTGCTGGTGTTGTTCGGACTGCTCTGGTCGTCCAAACATGTATTGGAGCGCTTCTGGAGCCAAGCGATGTTGCTGCTCAATGCAGGTCCGGTGCGCGAGGGTGAGGTGGTAACGTTCCGCGACGTCACCTGGCGCGTCGGCCCCCTGAACTACTATACAGAACTGCGCAACAACCGCTTCGATCACAAGGTGCTTCGCCTTCCGTTGGCCGATCTCGCTGATCTGCGTTCCCGGCCGGGAGAGAAAAAGGAAATCTCCTTTCCGTCGGAGAAGGGCGACTGGGTATTGCTATCGGACGGGACAGTCGGCCGAGTGGTCTCACAAACTGTGGACCTCGTGTCACTGGTGCTAAAGGGAGGAAGCCGCAAAGCGTATCAGACCTCCGCGTTCTTGGGCCTGTCACCGCAACTCCTGACCACCGGATTTCGCCATCTGGTGGTGTTCGGTCTTGACTATCAGCACCAAGCGGAGATTACGGAGGACATTCCCGCGACCCTCTGCGAATTCATCTCTCACGGGCTTCGCGACGCCGGCTACGACGACGACACCTACACCGTACAAGTGGAGCTCAGTGCCGCCGGCGCTTCGTCGCTCGATCTCGCCGTGATTGCTGATTTCTCAGGAACGCTTGCAGAGCACTACGAGCCGCTACGTCGACTGTTGAACAAACTCTGTGTCGATGCGGCAAACGCCCACGGCTGGGTCATTCCATTTTCTCAGCTTACAGTGCACATGGCCGACAGAGTTTCCAAATAGCGCTCCGACGGCGAAGACCTCGCGCGGTCGCTCGACGGCCCAGAAGCACGAGCATCCGCGATTCCCTGAGTTCCCTCTAGCCGCCACTTGCTTGCCACGCTGTATGTGTCGCTATCTGTCGAATGGTAGCCGCGCCAGAAACAATCCGTGATGAAAATGTTACATTCGTGTGACCGAAAATCCAGCAAGTTTCGGTTCCGCCTGCCGAAGGGTGTCTGATTTAGGCAAGGCGCAGAACTTGCTGCTCGACCACCGCTCTGGGTGTCCATGGTGTCGTCGCGACGCCATCCTGCTTGAGTCAATTCAACACGAGGCTGCTAATGGTGGTGCTACGGCCTTCTCCACTCGCGCGTGTAGCTCGGCGTGCGTACGCCGCAATCACGATATGCGTCCTTCTACTTACCTGCGTGTCGAGCGCTGAAGCGAAACCGAATCCTGAACAAGGGTTCTGGAACGGATATCTTGCGCAGCATAGCGTCATTCACTGCTCGAGTGCGGAGCATGAAGAAACGGCCCGCGGTGATTTGCTTGTACGAGACCGCGGCGGGGTGGAGTTGGGGCAATTTCCCCTGACGCTCCCGCCCCGTGGCTCGGCGTCCCTGGCGCTCGCGGATCTCGTAGGACAAGCGGTGCAGTCCGACTCATACGGCACCTATCAGATCGAATTCAATCGGCTCCTTAACGGTTCGCTGCCGGATGTGCGTTGCTATACGGAAACCGTGCGCCTCGCTTCGTCGCGAAGCGATCGGGAATTCGACTACGTGTTTGCTACTCCGATGCAGAGGCCACGTCGTGGCGTCAGTCATCTCAGTATCAACTCCTTCAATCCAGAGGATGCATTCGGTGGCGCGGGGCTGCAGGGCTCCACCGAACGAAGTCCGACCTACAATTGGGTGACCGTCGTCAACACTTCGGGTAAGCCGCTCACTGGGCAGGCAACGTTCTTTCAACCGGATGGGAGTTTTTCTGTCGAGGATAGCTTTCAGGTGAACGGCATCGCACGAAACAGCCGTGTGGATTTTCGCTCGCCGGTGGATGGTAAACGGGCTGGAACACTGACCTTTGTCCCGGACGACTTTACGCAGGACTATATTATCTTCGCGACGCGATACGGAAGAGGCGCCGACGGAGAGTTCAATTTCGCGTTCACCGTGCACCCGGATGATGCGAGCTGTGATGCCAAACTGCTGACTGTCTCGACGATGCAGAACGCCTGGAACTTCGTCGAACTCTCGAACTTGTACCAAGAACCACTTGCGCTTCGGTATGAAGTCTTCCAGCGGGACGGTACTGCATTTGCGAATGGGAGCGGTATCGTGGAACTTGGGTCGCACGGCACGCTTCATCTCGACATGAATCGCATACTTGGTGAGCAAAACGTCGGAGTGGTCAAAACAAGTTGCGTCAAGGCACAGACAAACTCCGCATTCGCCGCGCAAAGTCTATTCTATCTTCGCGACTCTTCAGGACTGCCGCGAATCGCTTCGGCTTATGTGAGCCAGGATGATTCTACGCCGGCAGGGCGCGGCCAAACGATCGCCATTCCGATCGACACCTCTGCCGAGGCTGCGCACTGGATAAAACTCGGATCGCAGACACCAGCGGCGGAACTGCCGCTGGTCTTACGCTACTACGATCGCGGGGGGAACCAGATTGCCGAGGCTCCACAGTCACTCTCCGGCGCCTCTGCCTACGATGTTGGCGCTCACGAAGTAGTCGGAGCCGGTGCGCTTGGCTTGGTCACCGCGTCGTTGCGTAAAGCTGCCCCGCTCAGCATGCGAACATTTGCCGAGTCGGTGCGTGTGCTCCGTAATGGGCACAATACCATCATCGTCCGTGTGCCGACGTACACTTTTGGTCGCGCAGCGGGCGATCCCAATCCGTCGCCGGAAGACCCTTCGTCGAGCAGCTCTTCATCCTCGAGTTCCTCCAGTAGTGGCGGCTCATCGTCGAGTTCCAGTGGCGGTTCCTCATCAAGTTCATCCAGCAGTAGCTCCAGCGGTGGTCAGAATAGTCCGGAAACGTCGCACCAAACCATCTGTTTCGAAGCCGAAGCCGGCAGCGTCACGACTCCGATGACGATTGTTTCGCGAGGCGGGGCCAGTGGAGGGAAAGTGCTTACAAGTGCGAGCGGCAGTGGGTCGAGCACCATAGGCTTTCCCACTCCTTCCTCCGGGAGCTTCGCGCTGTGGGTCCGTGCTCTGGCCCCTTCCGCCGACGCGAATTCGTTCTTCGCCGGTATCGATGGGAGCTCGCTGGAGAAGATCAATCTGACCGTCGCGAACGAGTGGCGATGGGAGCGTCTTGGCGCCTATTCGCTGAGCAGAGGGGAGCATGTGCTAAACGTGCGTGCGCGGGAGCCGAACACCGCCATTGATGCATTCTGCTTCAGTAGCGCCACCGGGTTTGTCCCGACAGGAGTTCTCCCCGGAACGGTAACTCCTTCGCCGAGCCCATCACCGTCGCCGAGCCCATCGCCGTCGCCGAGCCCATCGCCGTCGCCGAGCCCATCACCGAACCCGTCGCCTGTTCCTCCAGCGCCGAGCTCTTGTGCAGCGCCCTACGGAGCGAAAGGTGAGCTGCCCTATCTGCAGCGCTTCGACAACGAGCGTAAGGGAAGGTGGCAATCGAGTACGTTCCGCAATGTGGCCACGGGAGTAGCTACGTGGACGTCCGGTCCGATCCGCATCCAAGGAAAGCACTATCTCAAAATCAGTATGGATG
>JAGRAW010000240.1 GCA_020434415.1 Bdellovibrionales bacterium | reverse complement strand
ACACCGGTGGCCGTCGTCCGCACCGGCTTTCATCCACACGATCTCAAAGTGGGACAGTATCTTGTCGACAAGGGAAAGTCGGTGATGCACGCGCTCGGAGCGCAGCGAGTGACCGGCACGGCATTTAGCTCTCCGACGTTCAACTTAATCGCCGGTGGTCTTCGCTTCGGCAACGATCCTCGCTCCTCCGCTCTCGACAGACACTGCCGCGTGCACGGCACGACCAACTTGTTCGTCACTGACGGTAGTTTTATGCCGACCGGCGGGAGCGTCACACCGACGTTTACGATCTACGCCAACTCGTTTCGAGTTGCTGACGAACTACTGAAGCTGTAGCAGCGCCCGCTAGGCCGCGGACGGTGCTTTTCTGCACTGGGTCAAAGTCGAATATCCAGCTCGTACAGGTCCGGCAAATCGTTCTCCAGCAGCACAACATCTCCGGCCTGGCGAAGTTGCGCGAGTGCTTCAAGGGCGCCATCACGGTTGTCGAAGAATCGAATCGCCTCCTCCGCGAGCCCTCCCTCTTTCAACCCGGCAGCAAGCGCTTCCCGGTTCACGCTGCCGACCACGAATGCCAGATCGCAACAACTTGCCGCAAGCCGGCCAATCCGAGCGTTTTCGGCAAACTGCTCTTCGCCAAGCTCGATCATTCCGGGCGTTACCAGAATCTTTCGTTCCCCCGGTAACGACTTCAGCACTTCCAATGCTGCAGCAAATCCTACAGGATTCGAGTTGTACGCATCGTTAATCTGTACGTAGCCGGGCTGCGCGACCACTTCCAACCGATTGTTCACCGGTTGCAAGCTGCGAAACGAAGCGATGACGTATTCGGGATCGCCGCCGAGACTGGCTGCCATAGCGAACGCCCCAAGCACGTTCGACAGCGCCGGACGCCCATGCAGAGGAGAGAATGCGGGATAGGTTCTACCGCCCCAGTGAATACGAAAGTGCGTGCCGCCCAGCTTGAACGTAATTTCGTCGGCCCAGCAGGCGAGACCGCCGCGTTCAGGTTCGAGACCGTAGAGAAGCGTCGTCTGCTTAGGATGGCGCTTTGCAATCTCTCGCGCTCCGTCGTTGTCCCCATTACAGACCAGGACACCATCTGCGGGAACCGCTTGCGCCAACTCGGACTTGGCCAACAGCACGTTGTCAGCGCTCCCCATTCGATCGAGATGCATCAGTCCAACCGCCGTGACAATCGCAGCGTTTGGCGGCGTCAGTTCACAAAGCCGAGCGATCGAGCCGCGTCGATAGGCTCCCATCTCGATCACCGCCCACTGATGGCTATCGGTGAGTCGCTCTCGGATCTCTCGGGTAATGCCCATCTCCGTGTTGATACCCTTCACCGGCCAGAATGTCGGACCAAGCGCTGTTTCGAGTACCTTTCCCAGGATCGCTTTGGTACTGGTCTTTCCATAGCTACCGGTGATTCCGACGGTGTATGGCGCCACTCGGCGATACTTCTCTTTCGCTTCGGTCAGGAACTGTCGCTTGCGCTGCTGCTCAGCCGGCTCGAGCAGCAAAACAGCCCCGCATAGGAGCACCGGTAGAAGCTGCACGACGGCTATCGCGAAAAGAAACATCGCGACTACCCCGTGAGCGCCGGGAAGCGCATTCGACGCCCAAACGGCGAAGATGATCACGGCGACCGTCAATGCTGTGGCCGTTTGATGGATTCTTTTGGCTCGCTCGGTCATCTTGAGCGTGATCTTGCCCTGACGCCGCGGATCTCGCTCTCGAAACGCGATCGCAAGCAAGGCACCCATTGCAAGTACGACGATTGCAAGCGTGAAAGCCGCCCCGTGGGCAACAAAGGAAAGTGCCGCGGCTGCAATCGCCAGCGTCAGCGTAGCTTTCCGATCGTAGAACCGGTACTGACGAAGCCACCGCAGGAAGCGCCCGGTATCGTATTCCTCTTGTTGAAGGAAACGCAGGTACTGTAACGAGCGCCGCCACGCAAAGACGCTCAATCCGAGCACCACTAGGATGTCGCTGACTAGTTCAAGCACCCGCTCCTACCTCCTTCCGCGCTTCGTCGCCAAACAAGAACGGACGAACATGGGTATAGCACACATGGGCCCCCGGACCGTGAAAAGGCTCGTGCCCCTTGCCGGACATCACGACCAGCCGTGCGTCTGACAGTAGATCCTTCATCCGTTGTGCGATCTCGACCGGCGTTTCGGTATCGACTTCACCCCAGAGCAGCAGCACGGGAGAGCGGATCTGTCGTAGCTCCTCGGTCAGTTCCTCGTTGACGGTACGAACAAATGTCTTTCGAATCGTTCCGGCATTGAGATAGTCCGGGGATGCGAACTTGGGAATAAACCACTGCTCGAAGTAATGGAGATTGAACCATCGATCCACAAGTTTGACACCGCGACGCAGCATCGCCAGCGCTTGAAAACGCACTCGCTTTCTGAAGGTTCTTCGAGGTCGGAGGCCCGAAGCATTCAAGAGTACAATCCGATTAATCCGCTCCGGCGCCATCGCTGCAAGTTTGATTGCAGTCTTTCCGCCGAACGAATGACCAAGAATATCGACGCTCTGCAACTTGTTCTCGTCTAGATACCCAAGTATTCGCTTGGCAAAATCCTCCATGCCCCAGATCCCATCGGGCTCAGCGGAACGCCCGTGTCCGGGAAGGTCAATCAGATGCACCTCGCACTCCGAGGCGAGGAGCTCCCCTAACGGTCGAAGCATGGTCAAATTACGCGCCCACCCGTGTAACATCACCAAGGGACGTTTCCCTGCTCCTTGGCCAAGACAAATTGAATGAAGCGTTACTGGGGACACTCGGATTTCCGGGCTAAATCGCCGAAATTACTACCTATACAGAGAAGCTTAATTTTTTAGGAATATTACTGTAGATTTATCTTCGAACACACCCCTGCTGTTTCTCATATCCATCTCATTCCGGGTAGCAACTCTTTGCGGCACGGAGGCAGCCTGAACCCTGCTTCGGCACCGCGAAGAGAAGCGATTACTGGTTTTTCACAGGTACGAGAGCGTGTCCTGAACTACGGTTCGGTTGAGCGCCCTCAACTTCCTAGGCCAAAGACATTTGGCTCGAAACAACTTCCAGTTCTTCACCCCGATTGGAACGCGGGAAGAGTGGACGTCGAAGCACCCCTGTTTCGACGTCCATTTTTTCCCGCCTCGTTCCAATCACTCAAGGAGGAACACGATGTCCATGGTTCCAGCCGAAGTTATTCGCCAGAAGGTTCTAGTTTCGACCCGGCTCTCAGTTCGCTACTACACGGAGAGCCCCCGCCAAAGGCCCGAGATCAAGGACTTCCTTAAGCAACGTCAGTCGCTCGCAGGCATCCCGACAAGGCATTCCGAATCTGCTCTCCTTGAGCACGCTCTGAGGGAAAGAAACGTCCTCCCTCAGCCCACAACCTCACTCCGGGTTGTCTTTGTCCCCAGCAATCAGATGATTGCAGAGGAACTGGACGAGCTGGGACAAGAGAACGCATTACTCTTTCGCAACATTGATTTCCGGCTGCTCGATGAGGCTGCAGTCTGCTGCGATGACGACGCGGCTGACCGCCGTAAGGCACTGTTGGCTGCAGCGCCGATTCACTTTCTAAAATTCGCGTCCGGGCAGGAAATGATTGTCTTTGCCAACCCTTTGGTGCTTAGACCATCGCGTCGCTGGCGGCCTCCGAACGCGAAGGGCAAAAGGGTAAGGCCTAAGCAGCGGTTGAAAGCCGCAACGATCATTCGAGCGATTAGCTACCTGCCCACCGCCGAGGCGGTTGAAGGGCAAGAGTTCAGCATGCACCCGGAGTATGCGGTGATTACCACCTCAGCATCGCGCTTCGGTCACTCGCTTGAACTTTCGTTTGAGAACGTCGAAAACCTCAAACCGGGCGATATTCTGAATCCGCGGCAACCGCTGACCAAAGCCTTCGATCCGAATTTCAGCAAGTTGCAACGGGACTCGGAAGGTAACAATTGTCTTACTGACTTCGAGAACATCTCAATCCCCCTCTTCTGGCCGGATACCTGGGATGTTCTCGAATTAGAGCACCTCTCCTCGGTCGCAAGCTGGGGCAAGGCCGCCTATGAGACGTTTGTGCATTTTCTGGAGGGACAGGTCGTCGAAGAACTCGATGAGCTGATCGCCCCTGAGCGCCTGCAAGCGGAAAAGCCGCCGAAAGGGAGTTCGACAGGACGTCAGGCCATTCGACAGCGCCTGGGCCAATGCTTCCAACGACAAGGCTGTCCGATTCGCCTGATCGTCGGGCCCTACCTCATCTTTGAGGTCAGAAACGGCGACAACGTCCTGTATGTGCTGGACTCCCCCTGGTACGGCATCGCGCTAAGGGTGTATCGAACCCTTGAAGATGCACGCGACTACGCCCAGGGCGGAGAGCAACGGGCGCGGGTTGAAGCAGATCCGAACGCACTCGTCTGGCCTAAACGTGTGCACGACCCGGACGGACATTGGCGCCTTCAATTCGACCAGCAGCTTGACCAGGCACTGGACTTCCCTGAAGTCGCCTCGGTTGAGTAACTGGCAGAAAGGGACGCGGTGTGGGGAAATCCTCTCCCCCTTTCGCGCGCCACCGACGTCCGCCTGGAAGGTTGCAACTCGCTTCTCTTCCAGGAATTTCGCTACTGCTATGCCGGTCACTATTGACGGCGTACTTCGGACCTCGATGGTCACGCTCTTTCACTACCCCTCAAGATAGAGAGACAAATGCTCAGATTGACTGAGCGCGATGCACTCGCGCTGAGTCAAAGGATATTCGGGAGACTCACCCACCATCTCCTACCCGTTTTTGAAAGGTATACCATTGAGCTACCACGACGATATGAAGATCGCGATTGCATGCCTGCTGAATTTGGATGAAGCGGCGGTAGACCGACAGGTCCAAGCGATGATCCGTTGGAACCCCGGAATCGACGCCCTAGCGGTTGTGCTCGAGCTTCTGGCGAACAACCCGAAGACCGAAATTCGGCTCCGAGTACGGGAGTTCGACTACGGAATTAGCAAACACTTCGTTCGCTTTCGGCAGGAGCACCTATGCGGCCAGGGACGCTTGGCCGAGAACGATGTGCTCTTGCACTGGTACTACAACCGGATCAAGTTCGTCCTCAAACGACTGCTGATCGACGACGAAAAGGCATTAAGGGAATTCGCGTTTACGAAGCTCGCCGCCGTGCTTCGCGAGGACGAACAAGAAATGCGAGCCCTCGCGAATGGGATCGGCGACCGATTCGAAACCGTCCGTAACAAAGTCATCCCCTATATCAAGAGGGCTTTGGAAGCTCAATAACAGCTCGGTTCTGGACTTCCCGAAGGGAAACACCGTTTCCCTTCCTTTTTCCTACCTTCTTATTATTCCGTATTCTGCGACGGCCTTCCGTTGAGCCAAAACGTATCCCCGAAAACGGTTTCGTCAGGCAAAGTAAACCTAAACCTCCAGAAGTAGATTTACCAAGTTCGATCCGAAGCTGACAGGCGATTCTATCTTGCGTACGACATGATCCCGTTCAGAGTCTCGGCGTGATCAAAAACGGCGGTCGCACCGCCCATAGCTACAGTAGACGGATACGCAGAAGCCCTGACAGCACCCTTCTAACGAGGGCCTCCAAGGGCTGCTGCTTTGAACGAATTGTAGGTGGGTGGAGTACGTGGAGGAGAGGAAGATGCTACAAGGTTGTTTCGCATTCATTGCCATTGTGTTTTTTCTGGCGGTGTCGTTTGCACGTGCACAAGACACAGTCGGCGGGCCGGACGAACTCGAGGCGGGCTCGCTTTGTCACGATGTGGAGCAGGGCATGCTGATCACGAGCAGCGATGCTGAGGAGCAGTGTCTTTTCGCGCTTTCGGACGACGAACCTGAGCTCTAAACGACGCGCAGACTAGATACAGTCTTGCTGGTACGCTACGACGGCTCGGGCCAGAGCAGCTATTCTCGCTTCTCGCGCTGCCTGAGATTCATCGGCCCCGGCAAGAAACGCTGCGACAGCATACTGTCGACCGTCGGGCGCAACAAGAAGCCCAAGATCGTTCGTCCCCAGACTGACCTGTCCAATCTCGCCGCCGGTCCCGGTCTTATGCGCAAGCCGCCAGTCTTCCGGAAGACCCGCCTGTAGCCGGGCAACACCGGTTGATGTTTCAAAGAGAATAGCAAGCAACCGCTCAGTAGCTTCGCTGCCGAGCAATTCCCCGCGGGCGAGACGAGCGAGCCCACGAGCTGCACCGATCGCCGTGGCAGCATTCGGATCCTCAAGAAGCGCGGCTTCCAAATACGCCGGCGCCGCATCCGGGTGGACTTCTTCGACGTTCGCCTTGAGCGCAGCCGTCCGAGCATGCAGCCCGGCTTCGTTCGCGCGAACGCTCACGCCCCGAACATCGAGAGCATCAAGCGCTGTGGCCACTGCGCCCACCCCGCCCAGGCGACGGATCAACACATCCGTAGAAGGGTTGTCACTGAGCGTCAGCATCCAGTGGATCAGTTCTTCCACCGTAAACGTC
>JAGRAW010000023.1 GCA_020434415.1 Bdellovibrionales bacterium | reverse complement strand
CTCCGGGATTGCCTCGGGATTGCCCTGGGGTTTGCGGAGGATCGTCTATTGGGTGTCCAGGCCTATCTCCAAGCCTATCCGCGAGCCCATCCGAGCTGCATCGTCCGGAGTTTGGTGCGCGCTCGGCAGCGAGCCGAGTGGTGGCGGATGTTTATTGAGGAGCAAGCTCGTTATTGACGAGGATGAACGGGTTTTGGCTCATGATTTCTCGAATGCTGTCTTGCACTTGCTCTGCTTTTGTTCGTCCCTGTGCATCGCAGATGAGGCGACCACTTCCGTCGGCGAAGGAGGTGATATCGCCGCTACCCACGACGACGCTACCGTGTTCACCGGATGCATTCCGGCAGGCTGTCTGTAGTCGTGAGACAACTCTTGTGCATTCACCGTCGACGCGGCAGCAGTCGACTTGGGGGGACCAGAGTCCTCCGGTGACGGCAACGGAATGATAGAGCCTGTTCGGATAATACCAAACGGAGTTGCCGAATGAACCTCCGGTGGGATCGACAAAGGAAAGAGCTCCACCCGGGCTGGTTCTCGCTTCATCATCGGTCATACAACCGCCGTCGACTCCCATCTTTCTCAGCAAGGTGTGGGGGCCGACTCCCGCTCCAATGAGAAAGACGTGCAGGGCGATACCGTCGCTCTTGTAGTGCGCGGCGACTTCATCAAGATCGTCAATTGCTTGCGTCAGATAAGGCTCTGTACTGTCGCAGGGCCACTCGCCGGGAGGATTCCGTAGGGGGCAGTTCGCGAGACCGTCCGAAAAAAGTACGACGAAATTATCGGCGTTATAGAATTCATCATCCTGCTTCAACATCTCTCTAGCAGCGGAGAGTGCCATACTGATGTCACTCATAGCAGGAGAGGGCTCCGTAACCATTCGCCCATCGCTACCTTGATAGGTAATTTCCCTACTGCCATAGAAGCGCGGGAAGAGGTAATTGAGCACTCGTTGCGGGGCCCCAAGCGTCGGGTCAACCACGTTGAGAAAGTTCTGAAACGAGGGGTTCGAGGCGGAAGCCGCCGTCAGCCCGACTCGCCGCATCGGCAAAATTTCATCATCGAAGCCCATGATCCCGACTCTATCGGCGTTAACACTTCGCGCTTCAAATTCCAGCAGCGCCGTACGTACTCCATCCAAAATACCGTTCAACGGTTCGGGGGGAACAACGGTATCGACGGCATAATACTCGTTCGTCCCGAGAATCTCCTGACACGTGTAATCGCTCTTGAAATGGGAGCCGGCGCCCGGCGATAACGCACGACTCTCAGGAAGTGCGTCAAAGATTGGCTGTTCGTCCGGATGAAGCGCATCCCACCAATCCGCCGCACCGCACGCTCGAGTTTGGCGCTCGAGGAAGAAGGCGTATTCACTCACGTCTTGCGGATGCGAATCACGAATAATAGAGCGGGAGAGGTCTAATAGAAAGACGGCGCGGCGCGGCACCAGGGTCGCGATTGCGGACACAACGTACGGTGAGTGCGCTTTTGGAAGGAGTCCGGAGAACAGCACTCGCAATGCGGTGCTTCCGGCAGGATTCAAGATAACCCGCATCGCATTTGCATGCTCCCTCGGATCGGCTAATGGTCGGAAGCACGGGATATATGCTCCGGTTGAGGAGTGTCGGCACGGGCTATCATCTGACTCCTTGTGAAACCACCGGCCGGGAATCACTGCGCCGTTGATGCCGTCAAGTAGGTCGAGATCCGCAACTTCAGCGTCCTTATCCACCCGAAGATTGCTCGTGAAGTGAGTCTCCAGGTTTAGCTCAGCCAAGTCTTCGGCACGAGCTAGCGCGCGGGTCAATGCGTCCTCCTCGTCTCCTGCTTCAGCGAGTACCTCCATATAGGTTTCCAGTGCGGCAAGGGCTGCTTGCTCAGCCGTCCGCTCATGCTTTGCTCGCTGAGCACGCACGATTGAAAGATCGATGCCGAGCGCTATGAGCGCTATCACCGCGGCAAGGACGAGAGCGAGAAGGATTAGCACCGTGCCGGCTTCTCCCGCCTTCGCGGTCCCGACCGACCGGGTAGTGAGCTCAGTCACGTGGCCGTCTGCCGCAGGAGCAGCTCCATGGCTTCCAAACCTGACCGGAGGGACACCCGTCGACCGGCGGATCACAACACTTGCATTGCGGGTATGGTTGCCAGTTTTGGCACCCCGGTGAAGGATCGCAGTCGGGACGACATCCACCACAGGCACCCCTCGACCCCGAGGGATTCCACTCGCACCGAGCGGTACCGAAGCAATCGCCACAGGTTGTCTCCGCTGTCGTAATGTCATTACAGGTTTCTTGGCGGCAGGATCCTCCGCAGTCTGGCGGAATATGGTCAGGATACCACGCACAGCGTTCACCGGTGCCACAGGTGACGCCACCGCAGACCACACTCTCGCTCGTCGTTTCACTGCAGGAGAATGGTCGGCACTCGGCGCACTGCTGACGAGAGCTCGGAATGAATACGCACTCGCTCCCGACGCCACAGTTGAGCTCCGCACATGCTTGTGCCCTCCCCGTTCTTTCGGCACACGTCCGCTTCTCGCATGAACCACACGACGGCTGCCTTGCCGTCCGTACGAATACGCATTGTTCATCGTCGGCGCACTGCAGCCCGCTACAGTATTCGTCCTCATCCAGCAGAGCGCAGCGGTCGTCGGGGGGCAGAGGATTGGTCAGCGCGGTTCCTTTTCGAACATAAGGCAACTGCTCTTTCCAGGCCGCGCTATAGCCGGTGACTTCGACCGTTCGGTTTCCCAGCACTAGCAACGGAACTTTCGCCGTCAACTCCGCAACAATCGGGTGCCTAGCCATCAAGAGCTGAAACATTTCGGGTGACTGCACGGCAAGTTCCGGACAATCGACACAGGTCGGATGATGCACTGCGCGGGTAGTGACAGCATGCTGCGACGTGTTCGCCCCGTAGGCCAATGCAGTATCACCGGGAAACAGCAGGGCCGCCCGATTCTCGGAACTCGTCCCGTCAGGATTGCTCATTCGATACCGCATCAAATTGAAATCATCATCGGCAATCGAGCTACGGAGCATCGAGATAGTCGCGGTCGACACAGCATTGTCCAGAATCCGATCTCGAACTCGCATAAACTCCAGTTTGCGGTCGCTGGTCACGTAGGGGCTTCGCATGTCGAAGCTTAGCGCTGGTGCCTTCTTTGCTTCGTTGACGACCACCTCCGCGGCTGCATCAAGCTGATTTTTCACGTAGAGGTAGCGGCTAACGTCAACGAGGGCCAAAACGACTGCCATAATCAGTCCGAATACCAGAAGGAACTCGAGAAAGACTGCGCCTTGCGCGGAATGTACCCTCACTCGACACACCGTGCCCCCGCCAAATAGGAGGTGGCGTGCGAGCTCCATAGCGGGATGCGACTTAGAACGGGGAAGATACTGTAGTATTCACCGCGTGCTTCGACGCGGATTGTCCTATTCTTCCGGGGATCATCAGGATCAGTCGTCCGACACTCGGATTGAAACACGAGATCCTCGAGCGGAACGCTGTTGCCCTGCAAGCTCAGCATCACGGCCAAACGGCGGTGAATCGACGAGTGATTGTTACTCGGCACTGCATGAGGAGAACCAACGAAGGCACCGGCCTCCAAATGCTCAAGCCGCGCGGCGAGACGGGTTGCCTCACTGACAGCTTGCGAAAGCACCGCATGAGACTGAATCATCCGACCGAAATCAAGCACCGCGCCAAAAAGAAAGAAGAGCAAAGGCAAAACCAGTGCAGCTTCCGCGAGCGCAGCACCACGATCGTTCGCACTGAGACACAGTCCGACTGTTCCCGACACCTTGGGCGACATACAACAATCGCTATTTTTTTTGTTTGTGGAGAGCGCCTCATCGCTCTCACAGACCATAGTAGCAAAAATCACGGCGCTTGTGTGACAAAATCTCGACACCGCTGTGACAGACCGGCTTCCAATTCGATCAGCTACATGCGCTTTACATCCGTTTCGCACGATAGCGTGATCCCCGCCGGAACACAGCTTTGTAAACGGGAGTTCCAAAAGCCTCCGGAACGTCGCAAACGAGGTCACAGGCCGCTTGTCGGAGGATGAAAGGCGAAACCAAGGCAGCTTCGACTGAAGAAGTCGAGTATCGAAACGCTTCCGTATGCACTCGCCAGAAGAAGTTCGACCAGCTCAAGGAAAGCAGGACTTCCAACGCGTGGTCACGCCTCAGGCGTGACAAGCTACAAGTAATCTATTATGACGGACGACTAAAGCCGTACTATGGTTCTTGCTCTTTCTCTTACTCGTTTGAGCTGGTCAGTTCGATCTCTTTTGCCTGCGAAGCCCCACGTGGGCAAAGGACGGTCGGTATATTTTCTAGGTTTATTGCTCTCGCGATCGAGAGTTTCCACTCACATGAGAAGGAGAATAGGTTATGACAAGGCGGCTTGGAATTGCTGCGGCGATTGTAGTGACCCTGTTCGGTATCTTCGGAGCAGCGGTGGATCCGGTGTGGTACAATATTCCTCACATCGAGGATGAACCACAAGCAACGCGCTTTTTCTACCTCGCGCTGACGCTGTTGGGACTGTTGGCTACCTTCGCAGCCAGTTTTAAGTCTCGTTACATCGAGGGCGTCGTGGAGGAGATAAAACCGGACTGGACTGCATCATCATACGAATTGTTGGTGAAGCTGGACGGATACAAGCGGCTCTTTCGAGTCAGTACCGAATTACCGAATGCAATCGCGATTCGCGAAGAGGGGAAAGTGCGCTTGACCGTGCTTACCTCACCGCTGATCGCCTGGTGCTGTTCCGGTAGGGTTATCAAAGTCACACTGCCAGTGCGATGAGCCTACTGCTCGACCTCGCCAGGGCGGTGTGACCGACCGCCCTTTTTGCTGCCGCCGGGCCCGGCATCGGCTGCCTTTACGAGCTGGGTTGCAGTTCGTAGGCACCGAGATCTACGGCAACGCCAATCGAGCGTTCCTCCCGAGCGGCATCGTGCACGAGAGGTATCCCGTATAGCTCGAAGAAACGCGTCTGGAGTAGCTGCAGTAGGGGGTCGTACCCGGCATCGCGCGCGGGACTGGCCGTGCTCAGCCGCAGAGAGTCTTCGCTTTCAAACGCCGGTGCCGCTTCGACACATGCCACACACTGGCCGGGGTGTTGAGCCTGCAAAGTCGGGATACGCAGCGTTGTGCCCCCACCCCACTTCAGCTTCGCGAGCGAGCTAAACAGTGTGTTGTGGATCCATGAGGCCGCTGCTGCATCGGCTCGATCGACATACACATGCTCTGCGTCTACTGCAGCAAAGATGTTGTTTGCCAGAACCACACCACCTTGGGCGGCAGGGGCCAGCACGCCGGCATCAACCCTGAAGATCGTATTGTTGACGACAAACTTCAGCGGGCCGTTGTCAGCGAGGCGAACAGCTGCTCCGTCTTTCCACACGCCGTTCGCCGATTCGCCGTTGTTCCTGATATCCCGCAGGACGTTACCAAACACTACTATGTCCTCACCGGGCCCGACTAGCCCGTTCGGATCCGCTTCGCTTGCTGACGCAATGCCAAGCTCACAGTTGTCGAAGCGATTATTGATGAACCAGACACTACGGGGACCGAACTCGTAGCCGGCACAGGCGCCGAGGGTACGAACATCTTCAACTGGAGTGTTGCTCGGGCGATGATACCTTGCCCGGTTGTGAGCGATGATGACGTCAGCAGCATGTTGGACCCAGTAGCCGGAGTAACGATTGGAAATGGCGTCATTCCCGGCAAGGTAAATGTGATGGGTCTGCTCCAGACCTTGCAGACTTCCGGCCGCAACCCGAACACCGTCGCCGCCGTTGTTCTGCAGTCGGGTATCAAGCACCCAGACATGATGCGCGCCTTCGCGAATTCGCACACCGTGGAGCTCCGGATGCGACTCGTTCGAACCCCATCGCACGCCGTTGTCATGAATGTAGTTATCGTAGAGCAGGACGTTCGATACGCTCTGCCCCCCGAATCCGAAGATATCGACCCCACCGCGTTCGACGTTCCCGCTGATATCGCTGTAGCGAACCGCGACATTCGCAGCGGAACCGAAGATCAGCAACTCTCCGGCGGGGCCGCCTGCAGAACGATCCTCTTGAGCGCTGGTAAAGATAAGGTTTTCCAGCACCAAATACTGTCCGCTGATATGCCATGGCTGCGTGATCTCCGGACGAGTCTCGGTGTCGAATCCGCGAATGAATATCGGCGCCGCTGCAGTGCCTGAGCTGGTGAGACTGAAGAACAGACCGTTGGGCGCATGATCGTAGACGCCGTGTAGTTCGACCACCGCACCGGGAGGTAGTGAATCGGGGATAGTTTGTCGCGGGCGCTCAGGGGTGCCGAAGGAGTTTCCGGCATCGGTAGCAGCCGGATGATAGCGATCGACGTAGTAAAATCCCGGAGTCTCCTCTCGCCAAAGACGAGGCCGCTCGGACGCACGTTCTCGAAAGCCGAAGGCCGGTTCCGGAATGCCCGTGTAATCGTCCCATGCGCTGACATTCACATAGACTCGTCCGGGATTACTCCAGGTTGTTCCATCGTATACCCGAAACTCGAAGCTATCCTCCCCACGATAGTGCGCGTCCGGCCGATAGGTAAAGTTTGGCCAGCTACCAAATACACGTCCGTGCTCCGGACCGCGGCTAACGTAGGAATGGAAGCGCTCGATGTCATACTGCTCTTCATTGCTTGCCGTGAGCTCAATTTCAGTGTCGGCATCGATGTTGACCGTCAGCTCGCGGGAGTCGGCATTGAGCGCGTGGCGCACTCGCACTGCGGGAACCGGCATGATGTACCCGATACCTCCCCCAGTTGCCGGAAATACCCGCAGCATCTCCGCCACGAGAACACTCTCAAGCGTCGGACTCGATACCGCCGCTGTTCCAACGAACGATGAACCGGCCAACTGATGCACGGCCACGTCTGACGTACCCTGCGGCGCGATGGTAAAGAGATTACGTTGGGACGGCTCTTCTGCGATTAGGTCAACCTTGCGGCCGTCGAGTGCATAGGCGCTGTGTTGCACCAACGCTGCTTCTGCCGAGGCATTCAATACTTTGAACCAGTTTGCAGCTTCGTAATGCGTGTTGACCGGCACCGCAAGCGCATCACCCGGCTGTACTGCTGCAAGTGGTGCTTGGGTAGCATAGGCCCACTGCACTTCCGTAGTCCCGCTGGATGGATGGCCGTAAAATAGACTCTGCGCCAACAGCGCTTGCTCGGAGTCTTCTGCATCCTCGCACGTCACTTCGAGCGTGCCGACAGCTCGTTCTCCTAGATGCGCATTGATATACAGATGCTCCTGAGCAAACGACTTCAGGGTTCTGCTTTCACTATGGAGCTCCCTGCCGTCCGCACCGCGAATGGTGATTCGAGCACGAACCTCCCGTAGGCCTGGATTTGCCAGCTCACCCCAGTTCGTGGCGGGATCCATCGTCGAGATCGGGAGCAACGTAGGCTCACAGCTGCCCGAACGCGCTTGCAGCGGGAACGCAAAGGTGAAGCTGCCGTCATCTGCCTGACTGTAACGCGTCAGAAAGGCACCGTACGGCTGCTCGTCATCGAACAGTACAATGCGATACATGCCGACGGTCTGACCACGTTCATGGCCGAGCGGAAAATCTTCTCGAGCTCCGGCAGGCATACTGTCGATCGAAAAGGCTTCGAGAAAGTTACCCTGTTGATCATAGAGCTGCACAGCTCCTTCCAGCGGGAGTTCTCCAGGGTTGTAAACGCTGAGCCAGTTATAGACCGGGCGCTCTCCCCCTTGAGGATTCATCGAGTTGAAGGTTCCGGCGGTAGCTCCACGAAGGGGAGGACGTGCCGGAAGAACGAACGCATACTCGACAGCTCGCGTAGCTCCGGGACCGGCGGGTCGATAGATGCTGGTTAGGCAACTTAGCCGAAGATTTGGCGTTTGCTCATCTTCATCCACTTCCGGGCGAATAATGAAAGTTCCGGTGCGATCGGTGATACCGAAGGAATTCAAGACAAGATGCGGACTTCCGGTCGCAGGAACGAAGAGACGCTCGTTCCCAAGCCGCTCTCCATCATTTGCGATGACCTCGACAGAGACATACCCGTCCTCTCCGCCAAGATTGATGCACTCCACGACGTTGAGATGGGCGTTGAAGCCGTTGAACACTCCTATGGCAAGCGGTTCCAATGACTGAGCAAAAGTTACCGCCGGTAAGAAGCTCAAGAGCAACGAGACGCCGGCACATGCGCGTCGAAATGCCTTAGAAAAGTTCAACATCTTAAACACTTACCCCTATCGGGAGGACCTTCTCGCCCCCAGCCGCTTCGCCTGAAATCTGTGAGGGGTCAAGGAGTTGCAAGGCTCGGGCCAGCCTGACGGGCAGCAGGGGAAGGGCCCTTGCGGTCTACGGAATGCGCCAGAGGGAAATGCGAAGCTGCTTGGCGCGTTCGATCTCAGCTGCGGTGCCGACGCCCCAGAGCATCGTGCACTCCTCCGCCGGCTTCTCGAGCAGGCAGGCACGTGCCTGCATCTTCTGCTCGGTAGTCCATCGATAGACGGAAAACTCCCAGTTGTTGAGGTGCCCGACGAGAGTAAGTCCGACGGTCAGTGTCATGAGCATTGCAGCTGCACGGTGCCGCCACACGGCGATACCGGCGCCGATGAAAGGCAACAGCAAAACGGCAATCTCATAGTATCGCGACCCCTTGGACCAGATCGCTTGGTCCGGTTGCGCCGCTCGTCCCACCGCCACACTTGCCAATCCTGCCAGAATAACGACCAATCCGGCGATTGCTGCCCAACTCTCATCTCTACGCTCCGCTACTAACAGGAGCAGCGAAACGCTGACCAAGAACCCGGAAAGCACCCCGACTGTGAGCGAATAAGTCTCTACACCGAAGCCCAAAGCGACGAGATTGAGGAAGAAGTGCCAGAACGCCGTTTGATGCGGAAGGATGAGGGCGCTATCGCTACCGCCCGCGGCAAAGAGGTGCTGGTAGGCGAACATCGCCGGACTGCATGCAGCGAGCACAATGAGAGCATTGCTCAGACCTTGAAGCGTCGGTCGGAGACGCAACGAGTAAACCAGGTAGCAACCTACCAGCACACCCGCTGCAGCGAATCCGGCGGAAAAGGAAAGTGTCGCGGCGGCAAGCAAAAGTCCTCCGAATACGACGCGACCCTTCGTCGCTCGCTGCGTAAAGAGCGTTGCGGCTGCACCAAGAGCAAATAGCAAGAACAGATGAAACTGAGTTTGAAAAGCCCAGAGGTGATTCTCCCAGTTCAGTGTTGAGAAGAGGGGCAGACCAAGCAACATCGGCAACCAGACACGATCCGACGGGGCCGCTCGATACGCAATACCGATTGCCAGCGCGGCCAGAGCACCGAACAGGAGTATGTTAATCAGCAAATGCACCCGCAGGTCCCAACCGTCGAGCTGATAGAGAATCCACACTAGGAGCTTGGTGGTAGCGATAATGTGCTCATTGTGGGGGGTCAACAACCACGACCGGTCAGGGTAAGACTGGGCAATCCGAGGATCGATGACCTGCCATTCGTCACGATAGGGTACATCGACCGCCGCCTGCATCGTGTGGTAGGCCTGAAGTGCATAGAGGCCCACAGCACTGGCGACAAGTAGCCGCTGGAAACTCACTCGGATCGCTTCTCGGGCCATCTGTTACTTGCGCTGCGGTTCATGCTCGAGCAGTGAGCGGATATCTTTTTCCAATCGCTCCATCTCTTCCGCCCGCAAACCGCTGTAGTATCCCCGAATCTGTCGTTTCGCATCAACCAGTACGAATGTCGTGCTGTGGGCTTCCACCGATCCCCCCTGCCCCACTCGAAACCCGTCCTTGATGAGCTCGGTCACGTGATCAAGCTCAGCGACCGCCACATACCATCGAGCGTCCTGCTGGCGGATACCGGCAGCATATTCGGTTAGCCGAGCAGGGGTATCCCGCTCAGGATCGATGGAGATCGAAAGAAATCGAACGTCCGAGATCCCGTCCAAACTCCGCGTCAGTTGCGCAAGTTGCGCCATAGTCAAAGGGCAGGGCCCTTGGCAGGAAGTGAAAAAGAAGTTGGCGACCCAGACCTGTCCATCGAGCTGTCGCTCATTGAAGGGATTCCCGCCCGAATCGGTCAGATGCAGCCGCTCGGGCGCCGGATAGTATACCTTCAGTTGCTGACCTTCTGCAGGAGTGCCAAGAAGCAGCAGCGCACTCCAAGCAAGCGCGAATCGAATAAGAAACACACCTCGTCGAATCTTATACACTGGTGCTTACTACCTCGTCCTTTTGGTCGTGAGCTGGATACGCAACTTGCATGAGACGTGCACCGTCCGGAGAGGCGTGCTACACACTCAGAGAAGCTTGTCTTGGTTCAGCAGTTGTTTCGCCGTGGTAGCCGGGTACTTCCTCCTCTAATCACGGGCCGGCTCTACGTATAGTAGTTGGGATGTATCGCTTCAGTATAGCGATTTCGTTGACGCTTGGTAATGCAGGATGTTCGGTCTCGGATTTTTCGAAATCATAGTGGTGTTGGTCGTTGCCTTGCTGGTCGTCGGCCCCGAGCGTCTGCCGGAGCTTGCCCGCACCCTGGGACGGTTTAGCTGGCAGCTCCGAAAAGCTGCCGACGAGTTTCGTTCAGAGGTGCAGTTGTCCTCGATTGGTATCGATGACGAATTGCGGAAAGACCTCAATGAAATTCGGCGGCTCCGCTGGGACGCTCCTGATGCCCTTGGTATCCGAGGAGCCGCAGAGCGGTTAGGCGGCACCTGCGAACAAGCCGACAGTGCCTCGGAGAGTGTTCTTCCGTCGCCTGGTCCTGAGCGAGAGGAGAATGCCGCGACTGAAGTGACAGAGGCGCTCCCGGAGAAACCAAAGGAGTTGTAGATGGCCCAGATTGCTTCGCGCTTTCGATGTAGGATGGGACTGCACTTGAGATGACCGGTGCCGAGCGATGACTGTCGATGACCAAGCAAAGATGCCGTTTCTCGCTCATCTCGCTGAGCTTCGTGGCTGTCTTGCGAGAGCAGGTATCGGAATCTTTGTTTGCTCTCTTGTCAGCTTCGCATGGGCAAGTGAACTTTTTGCGTTTCTCACCAGCCCGTTGCGAGCATATTTCGTTGATGCAGACCTGATTGGCACCGGCCCGGCCGAAGCGTTCTTGGTGAAGCTGAAGGCTGCGTTGGTCGCAGGGCTGATTGTTTCCTCCCCCTACTCGTTTTTCGAACTTTGGCGCTTCGTCGCTCCCGGTCTTTATCAGAATGAGCGGAAGATAGCCTTACCGTTCGTTTTTGCGTCAACTGTCTGCTTTCTCACCGGGATCTCGTTTTGCTTTTACGTGCTGTTCCCGTTCGCATTCCAGTTCTTTGAGGGAGAGTTCGTCTCGATCGGCATCAAGCCACAAATTAGAATCGGCGAATATCTTACGTTCGTAGTCAAGCTGCTGCTCGTCTTCGGACTGGTCTTCGAACTTCCAATACTCAGCTTCTTTCTCGCACGGCTCCGCTTGCTCCACCATCGCTGGCTGCTGAAGAACGGGCGCTTCGCCGTAATAGCGATATTCGTTATCGCGGCGATACTCACACCTCCCGACGTGATCACCCAAGTACTGCTCGCACTGCCCCTCCTCGTGCTTTACGGCATCTGTATCGGGATCGCGTACGTGGTCAATCCGGAGAGCAGAAAGACGCCGGCAAAGCCCCCGACAGTGGAACCGCCGGCCGGCACAGTGCCAAAACGATAAGTGCCAAGACGCTACGTGTGTAAGGGCAGGAACTAGGTCAGGTCAGAGTCATACATCTCTATCTCCTGCTTGAGATAGAGCGTCTGCGTCAAGCCGGTAGTGTCGACACCGTGCGAAGGCGGATCAAGCACGACCTCATCTTCGCGGAGCGCCACAATCGGGGTCCGCATATCCTCGCCGTCATCCTCATAGGTATTACTTTCGTACAGACTAATCGCCCCCTGAACTAACGCATCTGCAATCAGCGAAGGCTTCGGCAGATCGGACCAGACCAGCACTCCTGAGCCCTTGTCTTGATCGATGGACTTCGTCGTTATTCGGCCCCATCGATACACTCGATCGCTTCCTACGCGACTACCCCAAGACTGGCATACCAATGTATTGAGGTCCTCGTTGTCGGTGAGCGCGAGTACATTTCCGACACTGAACAGCTCCACTACCTCCTCCAGATTTTGCGCATCGGGATTTCGCGCATCACCAACCACGGCGTCCAATCCTTCCTGCTGAGCCTCGGCAATCGCCATCGAGTTCGTATCCAGGAGAATGGTCTGAGCACCGGTGCGACCGCTAATGAACCGAGCGAGCTCACGTCCCAACGGGTGCGCGCCAACAATAAGCCATCCCCGCCGTTCCGGATTGTGAAGACCGAGGCAACGAGCAAGCCATCCTGCGGTGAACCCCTGTAGTATGATGGTCGCAACGATCACGGAATACACGAACGTTTCGATAAAGCGCGGGTATGGTCCGGGCACCATACCGCTCAGGGAAAAAAGCGAAGCCATCGAAGCCGCGACAATGCCGCGAGGCGCTACCCAGCTCAGAAATAATTTTTCCCGCCAGTCGAGCTGCAGTCCGAAAGTACAGACGAATATATTGAGTGGTCGCACGACAAAAAGCACTGCAGCCACTACCAATGCACCTCGCATGCCGAAGTTTTCGAACTGACCAAAACTTAAACGCGCAGCAAGCAGGATAAAGAGAGTCCCGATCAGCAAATCGGTAATTTCGGCTTTAAAGATCCGGATCTGTTCAAGACGCACTGGCTGCATTACACCGAGCACGAATCCTGCGACCGTAACCGCAAGCAATCCTGATTCGGTCACCGCTGCTTCCGAAAGACCAAAAATAAGGACGGCACTTGCGAATGCGAAGACGTTGATCATGTCGTCAGGAACGAACTTCTTCCGCTCCGCAAAGTAGATCAACCAGCCGCCAATGAGGCCGATGCCAAAGCCGAGAACGACGCGCAGAGCGAAATTACCGATTGCGGTCGGGCCGCTGTGGGTGGCTATCCACTCGAAGCACAGTAGCGCTACAAAGACACCGATAGGATCGATGAGCACCCCTTCCCAATGCAAGATGCTGTGCAAACGCGGCGTAACGCGGACCCGACGCAGGAGCGGACCGATGACGGTGGGGCCGGTGACAATGACAAGACTTGCGGCGATTAGCGCCGTCGAGAGTTCGCCGCCGAAGATGAACACTATCGCGAGAGTGGTCGCAAACCAGGTCGTCAGTACCCCAATGGACAGTAAGCGTTTGATGACCTGGGAAGCGGAAAAATATCCGCGCACATCCAAAGTGAGTCCGCCTTCGAACAGGATAAGGCCGACGCCGAGGGAGGCCATGACCCGCAACCCATCCCCGAGGCTTTCCGGAACGACCAAGCCGAGTCCCAACGGACCGAGCGCGATTCCTCCCAGCAACAACAGGACGATGCCCGGAATATTGAAACGGCGGGAAATAACAAGGAGCATCACACCGGCTGATACCGCCGTCACGATGCTCATCAGAGTGAGATGTATTGATTCGCTAAGCATCGTCCTTTCGTCCCGCTTCTACGCTGGCCCCCGCTACCAACTGGCCCCCGCTACCAACTGGGATGCCAGTTCTGTCGAATTCGGCGTAAAAACAGCTGATTGTTGTAGATCTAAGCAACTTCGCCTAGCCAGAATGGATACTCCCGTGCCGTTCCGCAACAAAATCCGCAATCTTTCCCGAAGAGTAGTGCCGGAAGCATACCTCATGATGCTCTAGAGAGAAACGCCACGCGCGACAAAGATATAAGGAGCATATCGTCAGATCGAGCCCAACTATCATGCGATCTCTTTGATGGGCCGAAGGTAGAGATAACGGGGTTCCCTTCCTTGGAGCCTCGCGCACAGAGGAGCTAGTGCAGTGCAGAAGCTGATGTCAAATACCCCGAAGCGATTTTCCGCTCCGCCCAAGCGGCGGCGGTCAAGGCTCGGGCGCAGTTTCCGCCGTAGTGTTTGCGGGCTGCTCATCATGCTACTCCCGCTGCTGGTCGCAACGCCGAGTAGCGCCACATACCAGTCTTTCTACACGTTGATCTCGAAGATTCCGGCGGCCCTGAAAACCGCGATGACGTTTGAAAAGAGGCAAAAGGCTTCACCAACGAAAGACGAGCTTTGGGCTGCCGTTCGCGACACCAGCGCACAATACCAAGTCTCCCCATCGCTCGTGTGGGCGATAATGTCGGTAGGCTCACAGTTCGATCAGCAGGTAGTCTCGCCACAGGGGGCAATCGGACTGATGCAATTGATGCCTTCGACCGCAACCGAAATGGGAATCCAAAATCCTTACGATCCCTACGAGAACATCCTTGGCGGTGTTCGCTACCTGAAATATCTCATGGACCGCTTTAACGGCGATGTTCGTCTTGCCCTGGCCGCCTACCGCGCCGGCCCCGCTGTCGTAGATCGCCAGGGCGGCATTCCCAGCGGCTCGACCAGCGCGTTCGTGCATGAGGTCGTCCGGTTGGCCGAAAGCCGCGCCTGAATGCCCCATTCCCCACCCCAACTCCCGGAAATTCGTTATACTTGATCCTTCGCGGGCCTTTGCAGATGGGAATCGCGATATCTTAGCACACCCTTTTGTGCCGCAGCGCATAAGGTTCAGTAGTGGGTCAAAGTGTATCCACTGTTTGTTCATAGCCGTCACAAAATTGCAGTCTTGTTGGAGGTGCGCATGGCGACCATTGCTTCTCAAAATCAACGCGTCCGGGAGGCTGTGCTACCGCCGGAACACGCCGTCTCACTTCCTTCGCTGTCGCGTGCAGCGGAGCCGTCTGCCGCCCAGGAGAGTTTGCAGTCCCTTTCTCTCCCGCAGGCGACGTTGGAATCAATTGTCAGCGAACGGCGTGGCCTGCTTGCTCGAGCAGTTGAATTCTTCAAAGAGTGTAGTCCTCGCGGCGTAACCCAAGTGCAAGAGGGTGGCGCAAGTATCAGTCGTGCAGCGCGAGAGCTGGCGCCGGTAGCAGCACTGGAAGGAGTGGTCGGAGTTGTTGCGGGATGTGCTGCTACCGCTTTGGGAGTGGTCGGCGGTGTGGCCGGTCGAGCTGGTTCGGAACTTACGTCGGTTGGCGCCGGGTTGTTCGCTCGAGACAACCTGGCCAGCAAAGCTGTCGGCGGAGCGCTGTTCGCGGTCGGCGCCGTGGGGATCCTTGGCTCGCTGGTCGCTCATCAACTCGGAGCGTTAAGCTCGAGAGCCGGAGACTTGGTCAATGGCATCGTTTCTACGCCGCGAAGGCTCGCCGGGCTCTACGATTCTGTTCGCAGCTTGGCGAACTTCCGGTCGCCGACGAACTGATTGTCGGCTCTCGCGCCTAACGAATTCCCCCGTGGATTGTTTGGAGTCGGTGATGCTCAATCGCATTCAACGTGCTTTTGAGCGCCCGCGCACGGAGCACTATTCCTTCGAGTGATGCGGCGGAGACTCCGCCGGGGACAGCCTTGAGTGTGCAGGGGCAAATCTCCGCAAGAATTCCGTCAGCACCGGCTGCAATTGCCGCAAGCGCTACGGATTCCGCATCCTGTGCGTCATGGGCTAGAGCCGTACAATTGACAAGCAGCGGATAGGGCCTTTCTCGTCGTAGCTGGGCAAGCGCTGCGACATCCAAGGATGCTCGTCGCCCGGCGTCCCAGGAATGAATGCCGTTATCGGCAAGTAGCACCGTCGATGCTCCTCGCTCGACGACTTCGACGTAGCGCAGGAAGGAATTGATGCCGACGAGCGGGCTACGGTGCAACAGTATCGAGGCGCCTTGGTGCTGAAGCTCCTGCAGGAGAGTCAGGTCACCGCACCGTTCCGCGGGCACTTCCAGAATATCCGCATACTGCAGCAGCAAGTCGATATCGCCGGGTGCGACAACTTCGGCGACGATCTGCAAATTGAAGTGTCGCGCAGCGGAAGCGAGGAGCTTGAGTCCGGAGCGAAGGTGACGACGAGAATCTTCGGGACGAGCGTTCGGCCATTGGGCGCGAGAGCGAAGAAAGCGCAGGCCAAGGCTGTTGGCGAGCTCAGCGGAAAATAGCACTTGCTCGAGCGACTCGACATACGCCGGTCCGGTCAGCCACAGGACTCCGCCCGACGACATCCGACCGCGACTCGAAACCACTCGGTCAGCGGGTGACACACGAGCACTTACCGGCAACCGGTCAGGTGCTGCTGTCTCGAACTGCCGGAGCGTCTCGAGATGAACGCGCCGCTTGATCTCCGGACGACCGCGGAACTCTCCCTCGACGGCATTTCGCATTATCGCTCGATTCCACAGCGAACGTCGCCGTGCTTTTGGCGCGAGAGGTCCAAGCATAGCTACCACTCCGAACAGACGGCGACTGATAAGTCGCGGTGTACGATTCTCAAGCTATATCCCTACTACGTGAGTAACCGAAATTAGGCAGCTAATCAATCTGATAGTCTGAAATTCGGATGCTTTGGATTCAAAAAACGCCGATCCCGGCGCGTTTCCCCTTCCCAACGCTTAGAAGAAGAAACTAGCGGCCCATTCTCGACAAAACCCATGCGCCTATCGCGCGTCGCGCTAAAAGATAGGGTGTCCCGCTCCGGTCACCGCTCCGGTCACGGAGATTTGATCCGAACGCCGATTGCCGAACGGACACGACACCGTAACGGCAACCCCGCTCCTCCCCGTCGGTAGTTCTCCATTTCGTTTTTCGCTTCCGACGGGGTATGAACGTCTAGCCATAAGATTCGCCCGCAATGAGAACCCTTCACGAGAGAATACGTTATGCGCCAAGTTATCGCTCTTTCCCTCTGTATCGCTGCCGGTAGCTTGGCCTTCGGCTGCAGCGGTTCTTCTGACAGTGACAGTGCCTCCTCCGAGATAGAGCGTATTCGTTGCGCAATGCGCGAACCGGTGAACCGCGACTTCTCGATGGTGGAACAGATATTGGGCGGCGATTCCTCGCGGCAGTCCTTGCTTCAGCGAGATGCAGGCAGCGTTGTGGTGCCCGTTGTATTCCATGTGATAACGCCGGACACTTCTGGCGAAGGTGCGGTCACGGATGAACAAATTGCGTCTCAAGTACAAGTGCTCAACGACGCCTTCGCCGGAATCACCGGAGGCTCGGATACTCCGTTTCGTTTTGCTCTGACGGGGATCACGCGCACGGTGAACGCGCAGTGGTTCTCCCTTGCGCCGGGGTCCGCTGAAGAACGAGAAGCGAAATCGGCTCTCCGCGTTGGCGATGCAGCAACCCTCAACATCTACACGACCTCGCCGGACGGCGGCATTTTAGGGTGGGCTGCGTTTCCGTGGGACTACGAGTCCGATCCGATTTTCGACGGCGTGATCCTTCACTTCGCCTCAGTCCCTGGAGGAGCGCTTGCCCCGTTTAACGAAGGAGACACCGGTGTGCATGAAGTCGGGCATTGGCTTGGCCTATTTCATACCTTCCAGGGAGGCTGCAGCGAACAAGGCGATCTCGTTCCGGACACGGTAGCGGAACGGACGCCGGCGACCGGATGTCCCGTCGGAAGAAGCAGTTGCTCAGGCTCGAATGCCGAGGATCCGATCCACAATTTCATGGATTACAGCGATGATTTCTGTCTGTTCGAGTTCACTCCGAACCAGATAGCCAACATGGATCAGCTTTCAGCGACCTTCCGCGGGCTGTAGCAGCTTGTCGAAACGGCTTTTGGCCGGCTCGCGGCACCGCTAGTCTTCCAGTAGCGGGTTTCTGTGCTTGCCGAAAAAGGCACAGAAATATTGCGGTTGGAAATCGCCTGATGATATAGATTGCCGCAAGTAGTGTGACGGATCGTGGAGGTGGCGTTGCGACGGGAAAGTCTATTCAGCATTCAAGCAATTTTCTGTAAGGCACGGCCACGATCGGGAGGGCTCAGCTGCTCCTTGTCGTCGTCTCCTCAGGCGCTATGGAAGCGCAGGCTGCTGTTGGGGCTTGTCGTAGGTATCGTCAGCATGCTTGCAGCATGTGCGCAGCTGGAGAAAGGTGCGGGCACGACAGCCGGGAACGCCCGCGATCTGGTCCACACCATTTGGCGACCGGCTGGGCAGTCGAAGGGTTCAGCTTCATCGACACCCCCTGTTGCACCCGGCAGCACTACTCAGCGGCGTCCTTCACCCCAACGTTCAACCTCCCCTGCGCCTCGTCCGACACCGAAGGAGAAGCCGAAGGAGCAAGAAGAACAGCCTCGACAGCCCGCGTTAGGCGGAGCGGAGCGTCCAGAATTCTAACGTGGGCTCCGGACAAACCGACAAGGACCCCTTAGCCGGGAAACTGATCGACGGGAAATACCGGATCATCGAGCGGGTCGGGGGCGGCGGCATGGGTGTCGTCTACAAGGCGACGCACGAGCTGATGGGTCGTACTGTCGCAATGAAGCTCCTTCATCGCCACCTCATGACCGGCGAAGAAGACGCGGAGTTTCTGGAGCGTTTTCGCCGTGAAGCTCAGGCCTCAGCTCGGATGGAACACCCGAACGCTGTCACCATTCACGACTTCGGCATCTATGACGACTATCCCTACCTCGTCATGCAGTATGTCGAGGGGCAGACTCTCCGTCAGCTCATTCGAGCGGAAGGTGCACTAGAGGTTCGTCGCGTCCTCGACATCATGATGCAAGTGTGTGGGGCAGTTGCCGAGGCTCATTCACTGAATATCATCCATCGCGATTTGAAGCCGGACAATATCATGGTCTCCCCGCGCCCGGATGGCCGTGAGCGCGCAACGGTGCTCGACTTCGGCATCGCAAAGATGATCGGAGCGGACAGCGAGAACACTGCGGTAACCAAGACCGGCAATATCGTCGGCACCCCGCAGTATATGGCGCCCGAACAAGTAAAGGGCTCCGCAGCGCTGGACGCGAGAAGCGACATCTACTCCATTGGGGTTATCCTGTACGAGATGTGCGCCGGTAAAGTGCCGTTCGACTCGGACTCTGCGGTGGGCTTGATGATGAAGCATCTCCACGAGCAGCCCCTGCCGTTTGCGCAGTTGGTCCCCCCGCTCGAGATTCCGGCGGAGCTCGAGCGGATTGTGCTCCAGGCACTGGAAAAACCTCCGGAGAAACGTCAGCAAAGCCTGGCTGAACTCGGGACGCAGTTACAGGAAGCTGCGCTGCTGCATGCTCCCGAGCTTGGCACCGGTTCTTTCCCTCGGGCGATTGGCGGGGCTCAAAGTACGCTTGGCGTTGCCGGAACAATCGCAACCGAGGCAATTGCCGAACCGAGCGCCCCTCCGCGCGAACCTGGAGCTCGCTCCATCCCCATTGCCGCACTAGTGGGTGCGCTACTGCTTGGCGGAATTTTGTGGTTCCTTTTCGCGAGCGACTCGGAGCCGGAGCGCTCAGCTCAGCTCAGCTCGTCTCCGGAGCAGATGCCGACACAAACCCCGCCGCCAACACCGACGCCTGAACCCGACAGGACTCCCACTGAAGCATCTTCCGAGCCGAAGCTCCCTACAGCGCGTGCTCTCGACAAGGCAGCAAAGCAGACCTTTGCCGCGGCTCAAGCAGCCAAAGAGGCAAAAGCGTGGGAGAACGCCGAACGACTCTACAAAGAAGTGCTCCTGGATGAACCGCAGTACGCGCCAGCCTACCATGCTCTGGGCGACGTATACCTGAGTCTTGAACGCCTGTCGGATGCGGCGGTCATGTTCAACCGCGCGACCGAGCTCTCACCGGACGATGCCGCCGGCTTTTCCAAGCTGGGCTACGCTTACGATCAGTTGGGGCGTCCCGAAGAAGCGATTGAAGCATACCAGGCAACCATTCGCCTGAAGCCCGAGTATGCACTGGCGTACAACAACCTCGGCTTTACCTACCTGAAGACGGGACAGCTCGATAAAGCGGAAGAAGCGTTCAAACGCTGCTTGCGTTTGGACAGCACGTACGCCCGAGCATTCTTCAATCTCGCAGAACTCTATCAGCGCCGGGGCGACTGGGAGCGAGCAATTCTGGCACATCGCGGCGGCGTGCAGGCCGACCCGAACAATGCTGCGGCTGTCTTCGCCTTGGGACAAGCCTACGAAAAAGTCGGCAAACGGCAAGATGCTGTCGCAGCCTATCGTCGGACGTTGGAAATCGACGACACCTTTTCGACAGCCAAAGAACGGCTCTCGGCGCTAACAGACCGGTAAAAAAGCCGCTTCAGCGGCTTATTCATTGGGCCGCAAGAGATAGCCACAGCTACTCGATCCACACTCGGACCGACTTGACGCCATCCACCAGCTCAAACAGGGTTTCGTTGGGACAACCGCGCGCCAGACTGGAATCCTTAATCGTGGCGACATCGATCCCCTGCGCTGCGAGCTGCTCCGCAACAGTAGCCGGAACAAGCGTCTCCAGCTCAGCCACCAGCCGCAGCTCGAACGCCACAGTTGCCTTCAGCTCCCCGCGCTCTGTGACGCGGATATGAAGTTTCCGGTCTTTCGACGTCGTTACGACAGCAGTGTCCGACTGCCGTGCGAAAGTAGACACAGCTGCAAGAAGCATCTGCTTCGGTACTAGACCCCGCCAGTCAAGAGCCGCTCCTGAATCCCTGAAGTAGCTCATGACACCGACAAACGTGCGCACAAAATGAAGCAAGGTGGCGGGTCCAGCGAAGCGAAAACTGAAGCGATCATCGCCGAGCAATGCTTCAAACCGCTCTGAAAGCTGCCACTCACGGAAGGTAACCGGCGCCGCTGCTGTAAACGGCTCTAAGAGCAGCCCTGTCAATGCGGGAAGCTTATCGATCATCGGAGCCAGCATACTTCGAGAAAAACCGAGCTGCACGTATTGCTCGAGCACCGTCTCTGCCGGCATCCGCCGGATATCTGTCCCGTGTACCGCCCAGGATACGAACACACGTAGAGCAGCGCGCTCCGTCGGCAAGAGCCGGCGGACACAGCCGAAATCCAGCACGCCCATCCTCAGCGTTCCTTGGGGCGTACGCGTAAAGAGAAAATTTCCCTCATGCGGGTCGGCGTGAAAACGCCCGTGCTCGAGCCATGACTGCAAGAAGAATTCCAGTACTAGTGCAGCGGCTGATGCTTTCTCCGACGCTCCAAGGTGAGAAAACGGAACGCCGAACAGCCGAGTCATGACTAGCACGGTCGGGCGACACAACTCCTCAACCGGCTCCGGCACGCAGACAGCATGCTTGAGCGAGAGCTGACGAGCGAACTCCAGCATCTGCTCTTTCTCTCGGCTGTAATCAAGCTCGTCGAGCAGCGATTGCTTCAGCACGGTGCGGTAGGCATCCAGGTCAAACCCGTCTGTTCGCATACCGAAAGGCAGCGCAAGCCATCCCAGCACGCGCAGATCCGCCAGAAGAGTCTTCCGAATAGCCGGATACTGCACTTTCACAGCCACCGGCCGACCGTCTTTCAATACGCCGAAGTGGACCTGCCCGATGGAAGCGGCGTGTCCCTCGCGCTCAACCTCTCGAAACACGGCCTGAAGCGGCATCCCGAGCCCCTGCTCAATCCAGCCGAAGGCCTCGCGTGAATCGACGGGCTCCGGACGTGTGCCGGGTTCAAGTTCCCCCTTGCTCCGACTACTTAGAATCTGGGCAAATTTCTGTGGGAGTCCGTGCAGGCTGGCCATCTGTTCAATCAGCAAGCCCCTGGAGCCCCGATCCCGGTC
>JAGRAW010000239.1 GCA_020434415.1 Bdellovibrionales bacterium | reverse complement strand
CGTGCCAATCAACGAACTCGGATTTTGATCGACGGTCAACCGGCACCCCAGATGCGCATATATGTGTTGCAACGAGGGCAGCTTGTGACAGTCGATGCGCCGGCGCGCCTCTATCCGGTAATGGATACATCGCTTCGAAGCGAGCTTCTACCTGAATTTCAAAAGGAGCAGCCGCTGTTTCGCTATGTCTACTCGTTTTGACCGGTGGATCCGCGAAATTTCAAGGCCCGGCTACGGCGAACGCTTCGTGCAGTAGTAGATGTTCCCCGTTGCGGTCCCAAGTCCCATAGTCTCGATCTCTGCGTCGGCAAGAGCCAGATCCCTGACCTTCACGACCGAAACACGAAAGCCTTCTTCTCGGGCACGTTCGGCAAAATCCTCACCGTAGAGTCTGAAGTGCTCTTCGTGACCATAGGCTGCTAATCGTTCGGCGGGCGTCGCAATAGCGGGATCCTCCATTGTCCTTTCCGCCGAGTCGGGAACCTGCAGCAAAGCCCATCCGTCTTCCTTCAACACCCGTCGCAGCTCGCGCAGAGCCTGACGATCGTCGAAGACATGTTCCAAGACGTGACTGCAGTAGATGATATCGAACGTGCGATCCGGATAGTTGATATCGGTAATATCCATCCGCTCCATCGCAGCCCGGTTCGTCAGGTCCGCACTGAGATAGCCATCGCCAATCGCGCGGCGAAAGCGCTCGGCAAAGCAGCGCTCAGGCGCTATGTGCAGCATGCGTCTAGAGCGTTCGTCGAAGAAGTCCGTCTTGCGCTGCAGAAACAGCCAAACGAAGCGATGCCGCTCCAACGCGGTACAGTGCGCGCACCGTGCTTGCTCACGCGGGGGGTTACCGAAGGGACGAAAGCGCCTCGACGACCTGCCACACACCGGACAGTCCCGGCCGGTGCCTGCGTACCGCGCCGCGATAGCGTAATCTTTCAGCCGAAGCAGGGGCCTACTGACACCAGGCGGCAAGGCCGAAGCGATCTTGGCCGCTAGGGTTACTCGCCGTTTCATGCCTGCCTCTTGCAACGTTGCAAACTATTCCCTTTCGAACGGAAGTGCGAGCTTTTGCCTTTGTGGTTGAGAGTACCTTCTGGAGCGCTCATAGATCCCCACCTCCAATGAGTCGGGCACGGATTAGAAGTTGGCACCCACCTCTGCAGGCTTGGGACAACCGCTACTCTTTGACTACCACGCCGCCTGAATGGACCGGGAGAAGCCCCGGCTGCGGCCTTACTCGGACCTCGACAAGAAGCTCCCCTGCCAACGACGGATCTCCGATGGAAACATCAATTAACCGGGGTCCGCTTTCTTCGATCGCCGTTTCTGCTGCGGCTCCCGGAGAGCCGACCAAGACGAAGGACTCGAACGGCTTCGGGAGCCTTCCACTACCGCCGATACGTCGAAAAGCCCCACTGAGCTTCTCCGCGTCAACATTGTGACCGCCATCGGTGTGCACCGCAAGAACAACGATGGGCGGCTTCGCCTCTCGAACTGCTGCGGCAGCGTCGAGAAAGGCAAGAAGGCGGTCGTTCTCGGCAGGCGATCCGAAAATATCGAAGACTGCAGCATCCAGCACTTCACCCGTCACTCCGCTCACGAGCACCGCATTATACCCTCGATAGTTCTGGTCTTTGCGCACCCCATTTATGGCAATGCCGACGGTCCAACCGAAGTCTCTTCCTCCGCTTCTAATCTCCATACCCACCGGAGAACTCGCACCGGATTGACCAATCGGAAAGCTGGGCGCTTCAGCGCGCTCGGCTGAGACTGCAAGATCAGCTATCGGCGGCACCTCATCAAGTTGGTCAAGCAGCATCTCGACCTCGACAAATTCGGTGCCAAGCGACCCCATGCGCAGTGGAGGTCGTTCTCCGACGGCAACCAGCAGATTCGCTCTGCTCTTGGTCAAAAACGGCGCGCGCACTTCGAACTGGAATGGGCGGTTCTTCACCACAGCCGTCTCCAATTGCAACTGCGCGTTCCTTACCGCTTCCGGCTTTCCGACTTCGATGCCTCGCGCTTTCCAGAAAGCAGCGGCTCGAGGCGACTGCTCGGCTCCGTGCAACGCATCGTAGAGCGCTTCAGCGATGATAGTATGCCCCATCGGATTGGGATGAATGAAATCGTAGAAAAGCCACTCTTGGCGATGACGCGCAAGCGGAGTCAGCGTGTCAACCAAGGGAAGCTGGTGAGACTCGGCAACTTGGGCAACGACTTGGAGGTAGGGGTTGGACGCAAGCTCCTCCTCGCGGGAGGCGGTGCGGCTCTTCGGCTCGTAGAGCAACACCGGCAGAAAATTGTGCTCATCACCGAGCGCGACGATTTTCTCCAGGACCTGCCGAAATTCCTCCGGCGTGGAGCGCGGACGCTGGACGTTTTCCGTCGGTGTCTCCCGACCCAACGCCGAACGACGAGCAGAGAGGAGGTAATGCCGCGCGAACGCGTAAAGTCGGCTTCCGCGAAGCGTCTGCACACCAGGCATGGCTTGAACACGCTGCAACCGACGCGTCTGTTCGTACGCTTCCCAATCGGAGATACCCGGTATCGAATACCAACCCGGGCTCGGCGCGGTGTCGTTAAACCAACTGGACACGGTAACGATGTCCGGCTTGTACTGCAGCAGCTCCTCTTTTAGCGCCGCATACACCTGCGTGATACCGAAGCCCCCGATGCCTGCGTTCAACACCTCGTAGTGTTCGCCCGGGCGTCGCTCATCGAGCATGCGCTGCAGCTCTGCCGCGTAGGTTCGACCGGCGAAGAGCATCGGTATGCCCATGGTGCTCGAACCGCCCATGGTAATGACGCGAACGAGGTCCGGCGGGCAGTCGGTGCACGGCCACTTGCCGCGGAAACCGTTCTTTCGAAATACGATGTTTACCTGATCCTCTTGCACCAGGGGCGGTGCATTGCGGGCCTCCTTGGGGAAGACTTCATCCGGTAGGACACGCAAGATGCCTTCTGCAAATAGCGTCAGACCCGCAAGGACCAACAGTCCAAAAGCGAAAGCTACGATACTGGAACGCATCACTGCTCCAAAGAAACCAGGCCCGATTCGGAGAAGTTCTCGCGAACGCCGTTGATAAGCCGCTCACCACGGACGGTCAAGTCGGTGACCGTCACCGGAAGCCAGTCGCCGACAAGCGAGACCAGCCCTGCTTGCAGCTCCTGCTCTCCCGTCGAGCGATACCGGAAATACGGCTTCTCATTCACATACAACACGGCCTCCCGGGCGCCGACAGTAAGTCGCAAGCGATATGCTTGTCCCGCTTCGATCGTCGTCTCCGGACTGCCTTCCTGCAGGAGCACGGAGTTGGCGTGTGAGTGGTAGACCAAACCGTTCTGCACTAGCGGCGAGGCGCTTAGGCGCACAGCATAGCCGCTATCTTCCGCAGGACGCTCGCCGGGAAGTCCCATGACGAACTTCCCGCCGAAGCCAATTTCGAAAACCGGCGAATGAGTCGCGGGCGCTTGCTCGATATTGTGGGACGACGCTGAATCGAAGCGGAGCGTCATCAGTATCTCGGTAAGTCGAAACGTCGGATCCTCGGAAGCCCGCAGATAGTACGGACGGATAGGAATCAGCCGCCGATTATCCGTGCGGTCGATGCGCCGCATCGCCCACACGTTCGGATCGAGCGCGGCCACCCGCAATCCGTGGAGCCGAATCTTCCAGCGTTCCTTCTTCGTCAACGAACGGGGGTCGCGATCATAGATCGACCGGTCAGTCGGCGGTGCCTGAAGTGCCGACTCCGCATAGGCGCCAGTCGCGAACAAGACACCCGTCGCCAAAGAGCCTACCACCACCGCGCCGCCCAGCAGGGCGACGGATAACGGTCGCTGACCACGATGGGAAAAGGCAGAACGGCAACGAGTCACAGTATCCCGACCTGGCTGAATGGCGACAACCCGAGTAGCGCGCTCTTAGATCCCCATGCCGTATCAAGTAGGCTCAGGATAGAAGTGCTTCTACTCACCGGCTTTCTGTCGCTCGATTAGTGCATCATATTTGCGGCGCCCTTCGACATACGTCACAGCACCGACAATTGCAATTGCTGCCGCCGTGCCGATACAGAGCCCCCCAAAGACCGTCAGCGCGAAAGAGCTAAAAAACTTGATGAACGAGATGCCGGTCAGCACCATGGCAAGCGCCGAGTTGATGTAGGCAAGAAAAGTGCGCTCGTTCGCCAAGACCGTCCGGTCAATCGCGAGATAGTCGCGCAAGGTGAAGTCTTCTTTTATCAGGCGCGTGTACGCGTTGTGCTTCACAGTGATCGACGCCCTTCGAGCGAGAGATGAAGCGTCAGCTCGTCTGCGTATTCAAGCTCCCCGCCCTTCGGAAGACCTTGCGCAAGCCGACTCACGACGACGCCCATGGACTGCACGGCATTTGCAACGTATAGGGCGGTCGCATCGCCTTCGACCGTCGTGCTTGTCGCGAGAATAAGCTCCTCGAGCGGTAGCTGGAGAGGATCGTCCGTCTGAGGTGTTGAACGCTCAGGGTTCAACCGCTCCAGCAGTTGCTGCATCCGTGTTTGCTCCGGCCCGACTCCTTTCAGCGGAGACCATACGCCATGGAGCACATGGTAAAGGCCGCGATAGCCGCCGCTTCGCTCCAAAGCTATCACATCCGCGGGTTTCTCAACGGCACAAAGGAGGCGTCGGTTACGTCGCTCATCCTGACAGATCGGGCAAACCTCTCCCTCGGCAATGAAATGGCAGACCTTGCAGAGCGACACTTTCTCGATTGCTTCTTGTATCGCAGCCGACAATGCCAAGCCGTCATGCCGTCCCCTCGTGATCAGGTGATAGGCAAGCCTCGTGGCACTCTTGTCACCAACGGATGGAAGCTTCGTCAACTCGTTGATGAGACGCCGCATCGAGACCGGATACAGAGACGCCATTCGTGTCAGCTCATTCCGGGGATGGGCAGACCGCCGGTCAGCTTGGCCATCTCTTCCTTCATCATTTCCTTGGCCTTGCGAAGCGCTTCATTCACCGCGGCGGTGACGAGATCCTGCAGCATATCGACGTCGGAGGGATCGACTACGGTCTTTTCAATCGAAAGCTGCACCAGCTTCATGCCGCCGCTCACGGTAGCGGTCACCATGCCGCCCCCGGCGCTGGCCTGCACCGTCTTTTGCTCCAGCTCAGCCTGCAGGTTGGCAATGTTCTGCTGCATCTGCTGCGCTTGCTCCAGCAACGCGCCTAAATCACCTGGAATTTTCATACCCCTCTCTACTCCTTGCCGGTCGGACCGGGCAGCGTCTTTACGTCAGCAATCGCACTGCCTTGAAACGTGCGCAATGCCGCTTGCACCAACTCTCCTTCGCGCGCTTCCTGGATAACACGCTTCGTGCGCTCCACCGCAGCTTGCTCTTCTTGAGCGGCGACCGAACCGGGGACATGTGACGACGGCTTCCGTGCACCGTTCACTCGCCGTGCGGCACGGCTCGGCGCGTTTGCCCCTTCCGGTCGCGGGCCGGAGTGTTCCTGTAATTGAATATCCCAGCGCTGCTGTCCCGAATAACTGAACAAACAATCGCGAAGCGCTTGATGGGTTTGCCCGTCCCGTAAGGCATCAAGGTCAAACGGACCAGCTTCAACCCGCAAACTGCCTTGCGTGAAACTGAGCGGTGACACGCGCTTCAGGTAGACCTCGAGCAGCGTCGCGCCACGGGACTTCACATGCGTCAGGAACTCCTGCCAGGAAGGGTTGAATGTATCGGCAGTTCGATCCTCCCCTCCGGTAGTCTCAACCACTGCAGTCGGTGTCGAGCGAACTTCGCCCCCGACGGGGGCTATCACACGAGGTGCAGGTCCGGTCGAAGCCACCGCCGGCGCCTTTGTCGCCGCAGCCGGAGCCCTGGCCGGGGCACCGCTTCCGCCGACCGTCCCGCCTTGCTCCAATTGGGCCAAGATACTCGGCAGGGGCCGCAACGACGGCAATGACGCCATCTTGGCGCAGCCTGCTTCCAGCACGTAGCGCGGGAAAGCACTGCGCATAGCCTGTTCGACTGTCTGCTCCGCGATATCGAACAATCGTTGGAGATCGAAAGAACTGTCTTCGTTCAGTTGAGCAGTGAGCTGAGAGAACTCGACCTCGCTGAGATCCATCAGTTTCGCCGCACGCTGATAGTCTTTCGTACTCAGACTCAGCAGCAACAGATTCCTCCAGTGCGCAAGGAAATCTGCCACAAAAGACCGAATGTCGATGCTCTGCTCGAACGCCCCGTCCAGCAGCTCAAAACAACGCTGTGGATCACGCGCGAAAACGGCTGCGCTCAACTCGACAAAGAAACTTCGATCGACAACGCCGAAAACACGTTGCGCAGCCTCCAGCTCCAACTTCTCGAAGCCAAAACCGATCAAGCGGTCGAGCATCGATTGAGCGTCCCGCATACCGCCCTGAGAACGACGGGCAATAAACGAAAATACTGCTGCGTCCGCATTGACTCCCTCGAGCGCAGCAATTTCTTCCAATCGTGCGG
>JAGRAW010000238.1 GCA_020434415.1 Bdellovibrionales bacterium | reverse complement strand
CAGCGCCGCAAATAGTTGACAATAATGCTTGAGATTTAACATAGGACTGCACTGAACCGCTAAACGGCATGTGAGGAGGTTGTGCCGTTTCAGGCAGAACCGATGTCAGAAGGTGCGCATTTTCGACCTGAGGACTATTCGTGGCGCGAATTGTCAAGCGGAATAAGGATGTTAAGTGGATGTCTGGATACCGCCCCTCCGCGATTTACAGCAGATTGATTCAAGGGCGCGGTGAGAAGTAATACAAAATGGGGTTGTTTATTTCGCAACCACCTCTCGTATAGTATAAAGCGGTCGGCTGACTGACCGTCCGGGAATGCGTCACGAGTACGGGGCGTGCTTAGGTGCTCGAAACCACGGCGATGAACCGGGGTGCGGTCTTTACTCGTCGGAGGAGGTCCAGGACCCATCGATAGGGGGGTCCAACTTTAGGCTGACCTCTTCGATTTGCAGACCTTCTGATTTGAGCAGACCGTTTTGACTTGAGCAGACAGTTTTGACTTGAGCAGACCGTCTTGATCTGAGCAGACCCTGTGTCGCTGTCGGACAGCTCTTGCAAGCGGGCCAGAGCGGTCGGATTTTGTTGCTGATGAAGTACTGTCGCAGCAGTTGTCGTATTGTCGTGTGTTGTCGGAATCACGTTCCTGTGACCTCCTACATGAGTTACTGAGGAGAGCCTTCGGGTCGAAAGATGAGAATCAAAAGCATTGGAGCCGCGCTTCCAAGTAAGGAAGTGACCAACGAGAGCCTGATCGCCGAGATTATCGATCGGAGCAGAAAGCACATTCCACGATTGAAGCTGCGTCTGGTGGAGACGCTGCTACGGCAAGCATTTGTCAAATCGGGAACGAAGACTCGTTACGTGCGGGACAACGGAGAGCGAGCTATTGACCTCAGCCTGCGCGCCGGTCGGGAAGCGCTGGCGAAAGCCGATATGCAGCCGGAGGAAATCGACCTCCTGATCTACACCGGCGTCGGTCGCGGTTGGCTGGAACCGGCGATGGCCACCCTGTTCCAGAGCGAGCTGGAGCTCAACAATGCCACCTGTTTCGACGTGTTGGATGCTTGCGCGAGTTGGATGCGAAGTCTTTGCATTGCGCAATCGTTCATCGACAACGGCACCTACCGCAATATCATGATTCTCAACTCCGAGTTCAACAACAAGGAGCACACCGACTTAGAGATCAAGAATCCTTCGGATCTCAACCTCAGTTTTGCGCAGTTCACGCTGGGCGAAGCTGCCACCGCGACCATTCTTTCGGCAGACGGCAACAAGTCGAATTTCTATTTTACCTTCAAGACCTGGGGTGAAATGCACGATTTGTGTCAGGTACCGTTGCCGAACGCATCGGAGTATTTTCCGCTGCAGCGCCTCGCCAACAAAAAGAACGGCACGATCAACAATTGGAAGCCGATGGTGTTCTTCTCGCGCTCGACCGAATTGTTGGGATTCGCCGTTGAAAAGTTGGCCACCCACTTTACGTCGGACTCGTATCTCTCCAGCCGGGCGTATGACATTATTTTCGGACACGATGCGAGCGAGTATTCCACCGAGATGGCGCTCAAGAAAATGAACGTGGATCCCGGCTTGGCAATCCGCACTCACTCCCGTTTCGGAAATACGGTGTCAGCGACCATTCCGCTAGCGCTGTCTACCGCTATCGCCGAGGAGAAGTTGCGCTCCGGTATGGAAGTGCTGCTGATTTGCGGCAGCGCGGGTGTCTCCACCGCGTTCTGTTCATTTTCCTACTGAGCGTCAGCCCTGGAATGACGCGAGGAGCCGGTCGAGTCCTTCGCTCATACTGACGTGGGGCGTATAGCCAAAATCCCGCTTCGCTTTCGCACTGCTGAAGTAGTGCGACGTCGCGAGCTGGTCGGCTAGAAAGGCGGTCAGTCGCGGTTCACCGGGGAGCGGCAGCGCGCGATACAGCGCTTCCAAAGCGCTTCCAATGATTCTGGCGGTGCGATGCGAAACGTGCCGTCGAGGCGCGGGGATCGAAAGACGGTCGAGGATGTTTTGGACGAATTCCCAGAGCACGACCGGTTCCTCTTGACCGATAAAGTAGCACTGCCCTGCTACCGGAGAGTGTTCGAATAGATTATCCGCTGCGAGCACATGCGCTCGCGCGACGTTCTCTACGTACGTGAAGTCCACCACATTCTTGCCGTCCCCGACGACTAGTAGCGCGCCCCGTCGGGCTCGTTCGACGATCGAGGGAATGAGGTGGTTGTCCCCGGGGCCCCACACCAGGTGAGGGCGAAGCGAACAAGTCTGCAGCGAAGCACCGTTGGCCGCGATCACCAGTGCCTCGGCCTTCGCCTTCGTTTGCGGATAATAGCTGGTGTAGCGAGTAGGGTAGGGCACGCTCTCGTCCGCGTGGACTAGATCCGTTCCCCCGAAAACGACGCTGGGGGAGCTGGTGAAGACCAGGCGCCGCACACCGTTACTCCGGCATGCTTCGATCACATTCTGCGTTCCAACTATGTTGGTGGTGACGAACTCCTTTTGAGGCCCCCACAACCCGACGCGAGCTGCGACATGAAACACGACGTCTTGTCCCTTGGTCGCTGTTACGAGTTGATCGTAGTGAGTCAGATCCCCTTGGTGCACCATGATGCCTTGGGCAGCAAGATCAGGTGCTGAGCTCCGGCAGTAAATACTTACGTCGTCGCCACGGGCCAGCAGATCGCGAACGATGTAACGCCCTAGGAATCCGTTGCCGCCGGTTACGAGTGCTCGCATGCTTCTCTTTTAACTCTCCTCGCCTATTGCTTCCCCCGTGAAAGCTTCTCACTTTCACGCGACGGTCGCCGCCCATGCGGCGAGTTCCTCCCGAATGATTTTCGCGTTATGTCGAAAATCCACCGGGAACTGGGGATGGAACAGAATGCGTTGAATCGCTGCGGTATGCGGTTTGCTGCGACCCAACGCAAGGAGTTCGTGTCGTAAGCGTTGCTCGACGGCACGGGGGAACCGGCCTTCGACCACAAGCACCGGCTCCGCGCTGCCGGCCGGTCCCACACCGACCAACGCGCTACGAGTGATTTCGGGGTGTGCGTTGAATACCGCTTCACAGGGGACTGAAAACAAGGTCTCTCGCCCTGTCTCCACACGATGATTCTTGCGACCGCAAAACCAGAGCCGTCCGGCGGAATCAACGTAGCCGACATCTCCCATGCGATGCCAGATTCTCGCTCCGTCACGAATCTTTGCAAGCGCCGTCTGAGCAGGCCGGCCGTAGTAACTCAGGGTCACCTGTGGTCCGGAAACGACAATTTCTCCGATTTGTCCAGGCGCGGCCTCCCGGGCTTCATTCAGTGCGGCAATAGGTTGGTCAGAGAGCTCGATAATGCGAATCGAAGTGCCGGGCATCGGCTTACCGACACAGACTCCCTTCCCCTGTCGAGTAGCGCTACTAGTGTCGCACACTATCTCGCTGCCGGAGATCGACGTCACCGGCAGCGCTTCGGTTGCGCCGTAGGGCGTATAGCTATCGCCGTTTGGCAGGACTTGCGCGAGCGCGCGATGCACGTCCTCGGACACTGGTGCGCCAAACAGGATGACTCGAGTGAGTTGCGGAAGCTCGATTTTGTTGGCCACACAATAGCGTGCTACCGGGCCCCAAAACGCGGGGGACCCAAACGAGTAGCTGACGTTGTGGGTTTGTAGCAGCGCTACCATCTTGGCAGGATCCGCAGCAGCGGGCTTCCGCGGATCGATGTCCGGCAGTATCGCAGCGGTTCCCATCGCGACACAGTAAAGGGCGAAGGGTAGGAATGCAGGAAGACCGACGTCTTCGGAGGTAACGACAAAATGCGATTTTAGCAGGCTGATATGGGCATGAAAGGTGCCGTGACTGCACAACACCCCTTTCGGTATCCCGGTGCTTCCGGTGGTGAAGACGATTGCAGCGTCGGACTGTTCGGTTGCCGGTGCTATCGGATAGGCAGGTTGAGAAAGAGCATCAATGCTACCGAAGGGGAGCTGCGTGCGGCTGCCGACCGATAGGCACACCCGTACGGTGCGAAAGGTTCGCCGTGCTATGTGTCGAAGAGCAACCGCCAGCGGAATCCCGACCAGCGCCTCGGGCTGTACTTCCTCGATGCAGGTGAGTAGATGCTTTCGACCCATGCCCGGGTCGATCAGGATAGTGATCGCTCCCACCTTCAACAGAGCAAACCAGATAGCGACGAACTCGCTCCCCGGAGGGACCATCAGCAGTGTTCGAGTTCCCTTCACGATGCCGGCTTTCTGAAGCGCCCACGCGAGGTGGTCGCTTTCGCACTCGAGCTCACGGAATGTGCGAGTCACGCGGGAGCCCCGTGCCGATCCCGAACGCGCAACGGCTGAGACGGCGAGTCTGTTCGGCATGCGCTGGGCATGGTGCTGCAGCAATGCCGCAACGTTATGGCAGTTCTCCCCGTCGGCCGGTTCAGTGGGCGTGAATGCGTGTTGGCGATTCATGGCGTTTGGTTCGTTGGAGGAAGGAGCGAATTGTGTCGAGCACTGCTTCTGCCGCATCTTCCATCACGTAATGTCCGGCGTCATCAAAGACCTCGATGACGGCGTCGGGGAACAGTGAGCGCCAACGTTCGAGGGCAGCACGCCTGAACACCGGATCGCGTGCACCCCAGACAATCAGGATCGGATGTCGGCGAAGCTTTTCCAGTTCCTGCTCGATGCGAGCTAGTACCGCGTAGCTGGGGTGGTCCACTTTTGTCGGGATGTCCTGAATAAACCGATATACCGCAGTGCGGTCGCGCATGCGTCGGAATGGAAAAGCATACGCTCGGCGAACAGCCGGAGGCAGGGGCCTGCGCACGACGCCAAGTCGCGTCGCTCCGATAGTGAACGCATTCGCTCCTTGTATGAGGGCCCGACCGATCAGGGGCAGACGACTCAGATGTAGGAACCAGGGCACGGTCGGGAGGCGGAACCCCACAGTATTCAAAAGGACAATTCTGCGGACATTCTCGGGATGGCGAATCGCGTAGCCCAGCCCGATTGGCCCGCCCCAATCGTGCAGCACCAAAGTCACATTACGGAGTTCACGTCGCTCAATCAGCGTTTCAAGATTCCGGATATGTTGCTCGAGGCAGTACGGATAGTCGGACGGTTTGTCTGATAGACCACAGCCAACGTGATCCGGTGCTACTACCCGGTAGTCGTTGCGCAAGCCGGCAATCAAACCGCGGAAAGTAAAGGACCACGCGGGGTTCCCATGCACCGCGACGATTGTTTCGGGGGCGGTCACCGGCTGCGTCGCTCCCTCCGACTCGCCCGGTTGCTCGTCCACAAAATGGTATAGAACGCCGCCAAGATTGAGGCAGTGCGAATGAAACGGATACAGCTCCCGTAGTTCCGGATTGAGTGAGTTCATTGCAATCAAGGCGCGTTAGTCTTCCCTGCGTGGCTTCAAATGCCGTCGCAAGGCCTCTCGGCCGAACGTCTTGGCGAAGCGGCGCTTATACAACTGGGGAGAGTGGGCAAACTGTAGCAGAGAATCGGCCAAGCGGACACTGCTAGCACGTACCGTTCGAAAGCTCCAGCCAATCCCGGTCCTCGACCGCTCGGTTGCTCTAAAAGCACCACCCTACTGACTCCTTAGCGCTAAACTGCCGTATTTATAGCCCTTGTCACGCGCTCCTCTGGCGTAGCTGCTGTCGAGGTCCGCTGCGTCCTTCTCGCCATTAAACTCTCTGCCGCACGGTGGTTTTGAGTGCTTGTCTCGCACCTGGTATGACTGTGGCTGGTCCTTCTCTTTTTTAGCTCAGGAAGATAGCTCGGCTCCGTGTCGTAGTGAGTTCGCTCACTCGGGCACGAGAGCACCGCGTGGTGTTTTTGTGCAGGTTCATCGTTTTTCTCTATAGATTGAGAGGCTGTTATGGCTACCAATCGACCGCGGCCAAACGAATCGCAGACAACCATTCTCGTGAAGATCGGGTTGAACAAGAATGGACGGCCGAATTTGGCCGTTGCCGGTCAGCCGAAGAAGAGTCTGTTTAATGTCCTCCTGTGGTTCCGCAGATCTAAGCAGAACAACAAGGTGTTCTACGTTGAAACGGGGTCAGAGAATGCCGTGGTTACCGCAACTGCGTCTCCTAGCGATCGAACGTTGACTCTGTCTGTAGACCCGCATCGTGCCGCACTTTCTTGGGCAGGCACTACTTCTTCCGCATTTGTGGCATTGGTGGACGCGGACCTTCGTGTCGACAAGTTTGCCCCACTAGATGATGCCGCAACAATGGGTCGGCAGCGCTCTCCCGACGTGCCGAGTTTCGAAGGTGACGATTCTCGGTCGCGAGTGAGCGCACCGAAGACACCCACTGTAGGCGAAGCGAACAAGCCGGAGCCTCGCGAGGTGTCGATCGACGCACAGGAGCGTTTGAAAAAAGAGCATGGGAGTCGAGCGAGCACAGTTCAGCAAGCTCATCCGACGCAGAGACTAGTGGAGGATGGTTGCACCAGTGCCGTCAGGCCAGCGGTAAAAGCCAGG
>JAGRAW010000237.1 GCA_020434415.1 Bdellovibrionales bacterium | reverse complement strand
TTTTTTAGAGTTGATTTTAGTCGGGAAATAGCGAATTGCCGCAGGGTGTTGGGCCGGCGGGCCGGCGCTAGCGGATCGAGTGTAGAGATGGCTAAGAAAGTTGGTAAGCGTCTGCAGAAGGCAGTCGAAATGGTGGAAGCCGGGCGACAGTATGAAGTTGCCGAGGCGGTTGAGCTCCTCTGTCAATTGCCGAAAGCGAAGTTCGACGAGACTGTGGATGTGGCTGTCACGCTCGGTGTCAACCCGCGGAAGGCGGAGGAGAACGTTCGCGGAACGGTTGCGCTTCCGCATGGTACCGGAAAGACGCTGCGAGTCGCCGCGTTCTGTAAAGGCGATAAGGCCAAGGAAGCGGAAGCAGCGGGAGCGGACTTCGTCGGAGCGGAGGATCTGGTCAAAAAGATTCAGGATGGTTGGCTAGATTTCGATGCAGCGGTCGCGACTCCTGATGTCATGGCTCAGGTTGGTCGAATTGGAAAACTGCTCGGGCCGCGCGGTCTCATGCCGAACCCGAAAGTCGGAACGGTTACCTTCGACATCGGTAAAGCGGTTGAAGCGATCAAGGCCGGAAGAGTCGAGTTTCGTGTGGAGAAAGCCGGCATCGTGCATGTCGGTGTTGCGAAGGTGTCGTTCGGACCAGAAAAGATCGCTGATAACGTCTTGAGCGTTATCGATGCGATCGTGAAGGCGAAGCCATCGACTGCGAAAGGTACCTATCTCAAGGGAATCTATCTGTCGACCACGATGGGGCCGGGGCTCGAGCTGAATCCAATTCCGTTCCGCGGATAACCTGAAGTGAAACTGACGTGAGGCGCAAGTGTGCCTAACGGGTGAGACGAAGAGAGCCCCATCATCGGGAGCTGATTGAAGATGAATTTTCAAGAAAAAGAAGCAGCGGTAGCAGATTTAGTTGGAAGATTCGAGAACGCGGCCGCCACGTTCTTGGTTGACTACAAAGGCTGTGGTTGTGCGGAACTGACTGCGCTTCGTCGAGAACTACGGCCGGCCGGTGCAGATTTTGCGGTGGTTAAGAATACCCTCGCAAAGAGAGCGATTGCCGATACCGGTGCCGAAGGGCTAGCGGAAAACTTTGTCGGCCCCACCGCGGTGGTGTGGTCGTCAACCGATCCTGTGAGTCCGGCGAAAATACTGTCAAACTTCTCGAAGAAGCAGGAGAGTTTCGCCATCAAGGCCGGCTTCGTCGATGGTCAGGTCGTTGATTCGGCGGGAGTGGATGCCCTTGCCAGCTTGCCTTCACGAGAGGAGCTGTTGGCGAAGCTGCTCGCGCTCATGAACGCTCCGGCTGTTCAGCTTTTGCAGATGATGAATGCACCGGCTGCCCAGCTTGTCCGCACTCTCGAGGCTTGGCGCGTCGAGCTGGAAAAGCGGGGCTAATAGACAAAAATACGAGCCGCGCGCCTTGTAACGGGTGGTTCAATGTGATAGCAAGGGGCACTTTTCGGTCTCGCAGTGTCCTTCTGTTAGGGTGTCTCGAGTTCAGGGGAACGGGTGGAGGTAGTTCTGCCGTTCATCTGAAGTAGGGTCCGGGACTAAGAGAGACTGAATTGCGCCGCTAATAAATAGGGCGAAAGAGGGGAAAAAGATGGCTGAATTGAATGTAGAAAGCGTAAAGGATTTCATCAAGGGAATGACCTTGATGGATGCTGCGCAACTCGTAAAGGCGCTCGAGGATGAACTCGGCGTAAGTGCGGCGGCTCCGGTTGCGGTTGCTGCTGCGGGAGCACCGGCTGCGGCTGCTGTGGAAGAGAAGACCAGTTTCACGGTCGTCCTCGCCGATGTGGGTGCGGAGAAGATTAAGGTCATCAAAGTCGTTCGCGAGCTGACGGCACTTGGCTTGAAAGAAGCGAAGGAGCTGGTCGAGGGCGCGCCGAAGCCGGTGAAAGAAGGGGTCTCGAAAGACGACGCCGAAGACATGAAGAAGAAACTTGAAGAGGTCGGCGCAAAGGTCGAACTCAAGTAGTTTCGTAGCTACGAGCTGCTGTTCTTTTTGATGTTTTCTCTGCGGCAATATGGGTTTCCCAATTGGCGAGGGTTCCCAGATTGGCGCGGTTGCTCGGCGCGGGCTCGGATAGCCCGGCATAAGCGATAGCCCGGAACGAGAGAGTAGTGCTCCTGAAGCAGAAATGTTTTCACGGAGCCTATTCTCATGACCGAGGCGTTCGAGTAGAATACCTCGGGTCAACTACAGATCAATATGCTAAAGCCAGCTACTGTCGAGGCCAAAGTGTCCTTTTACGAGGACATTTTGGCCTAATTGTGCTTGTTCGCCGCTACGGTCAGTGATTTTGCTGTGGCCTCGCGCAGCTTGGAAGGCAAGAGGTGCAGCTGAGCAAGCCGGAAACGTACCTGAAGGGAACCCTTCAACGGATCGAGGTGCGTGTGCTGGTGGGATGGGGATGCAGCTCGGATTCGGATACCGGATTGTAGGCTTGATTTAGAGCAGGCGGTTCCTGCACCAGGTTCATCAGCGAGCAGTCGAGTCGTGTGACCAGCTACTAGCACACGAACGAGCTAATCGCAGACGAAATTTTCGCATTTAAGACAAACCAAGATAGGGTCCACGAAAAGATGGGAAGCAAGGTCACCGCAAGACTGCGCCTGAGAAGAGATTACTCGAAATTCGAAAAGCCGAAAGACATTCCCAATCTCATACAGATTCAGTGGAACTCGTACCAGCGCTTTTTGCAGCCGGACGTAGCTTCCGAACAGCGTGAAGATATCGGACTTCAGGCTGTCTTCAAGTCCGTATTTCCAATCCGTGACTATAACGACACCGCCTCTCTGGAATTTGTGTCGTACTCCCTTGGTGAACCGAAATACGACGTTCGAGAATGCCACGAGCGAGGTATGACGTGGGCCGCACCGCTCAAGGTAACGGTGCAGCTTGTGTTGTGGGACACCAGCACTGACGGTGCCCGTCAGATTCGCGACATCAAAGAGCAGGAAGTGTACTTCGGCGAAATCCCGCTGATGACCGAGCACGGGACGTTCATGGTGAACGGCAGTGAGCGCGTAGTCGTCAGTCAGCTACACCGCTCTCCTGGGGTATTCTTCGACCACGACAAAGGGAAGTCCCATTCGTCCGGTAAATTACTCTATAATGCTCGAATCATTCCGTATCGCGGTTCATGGTTGGACTTCGAGTTCGACGTCAAAGATGTCTTGCACGTCCGAATCGATCGGCGCCGCAAGCAGAATGCGACAGTTTTGCTTCGAGCGCTGGGCATGGGGAGCGAGGAAATCCTCAACACCTTCTACGAGCGAGACAGTATTCGTGTTGGTAGCGACGGCAGTCTGTTCAAGAAGTTCATTCCGGAACAATTCGAAGGGCTGAAGGTCTATCAGGACATCAATAAAAAGGGGAAATCTCTCGCGAAGCAGGGACAGAAGTTTAACCGAGCGGTTATTCGTCGCCTGAAGGAAGCGGAGATTGACGAGGTCGAAATTGACCCGGCAGCGGCGCAAACGTTTGTTGCAGCTCGGACGGTCTTGGAAGCTACCGAAGATGTAGTCGTTCCCGGTGGCAAGAAGGCTATCGCGAAAAAGGGCGACGTCATTGTCGGGTGGGAAGACCTCACGAAGCGCCTCCCCGACAATATCAAGGAGCTAGGCGAACCGGCTTTGACCGAGCTGTTCAAAAAGTTCGAGGTGGTGATTGCCGCCGGGGAAACCTTCACTCCTGAGACATTCGACTCGAAGGGCCGAGTCAAGACGTCCGGAACGTTGCTCCGCCTTCGTGACTTGGGTCTCAACGAGTTTGAGGTTCTCTACGTTCGGGAGAACCACATTGGCGAATCTTTGCTCAAGACGTTGCTGAGTGACGGCTTGGAGCCTGAGCGCAATGATCTTGCTGCGCATCTGCTCGTTCGACCCCAGAAAGAAGCCTTGATCGAAATCTATAAACACCTCCGTCCGGGTGATCCCCCGCGGATCGAAACGGCTGAGGCGAACTTCCATAATCTGTTTTTCAATCCCGAGCGCTACGACCTTTCTCCTGTCGGCCGTTTGAAGCTGGATTTCAAGCTGCATGGCACCGCCAAGGCAGGAGGAAAAGGAAAGAAGATTGGTCGCAAGAAGGATGCGGTCTCCGGTTCGGAGTTCACCGATGGCGGCACACTCTCGCACGAGGATATTTGCGAAACGGTCCGCTACCTGCTCCGCTTGAGAAACTCCGTCGACCCGGTCGCGTTTTCGGTCGATGACATCGATCATCTCGGCAATCGACGGGTGCGATCGGCGGGTGAGCTTGTGGAGAACCAGTACCGTATCGGTCTAGTTCGAATGGAGCGCGCGATCAAGGAACGGATGAGTATTCAGGATATCGAAACCCTGATGCCCCAGGACTTGATCAACTACAAGCCGGTGGCGGCCGCGATCAAGGAATTCTTCGGTTCCTCGCAGCTAAGCCAGTTCATGGATCAGACGAATCCCCTGAGCGAGATCACGCACAAGCGGCGACTGAGCGCGCTTGGCCCCGGTGGTCTCACCCGTGAGCGGGCGGGATTCGAGGTCCGAGACGTGCATCCGACCCACTACGGACGAGTGTGCCCGATTGAAACCCCTGAAGGACCGAACATCGGTCTTATCTCCTCGCTGGCCACCTTTGCGCGCGTCAACGAGTTCGGATTCGTCGAGACACCCTATCGTCGGGTGAAAGGCGGCAAGGTGTCAGATGAAGTGATCTATCTGTCGGCAATGGAGGAAGCCCGGGAGGTAATCGCCCAGGCATCCGCTCCAATGGACAGTGTAGGTAACTTCGTCAACCCGACGGTTGCTGCCCGCAAGAACAACGAGTTCTTGCTGGTCCCGAAGGAGGAAGTGACCTTGATGGATGTAAGTCCGAGCCAGTTGGTCAGCGTCGCGGCGTCGCTCATCCCGTTTCTCGAGAACGATGACGCGAACCGAGCGCTGATGGGTTCGAACATGCAACGTCAGGCCGTGCCGCTGCTCAAAACGTCGGCTCCCCTCGTGGGAACGGGGATTGAGCGAGTGGTCGCGCGAGATTCCGGTGCGGCTATTGTCGCGAAGCGGTCCGGGGTGGTCGAGGCGGTTGACGCGACTCGTATCGTGATCAAGAGCGACAAGCTTACGGCCGATCCGCTCGATACGGGCGTAGACATCTATAACCTCGTCAAGTATCAGCGCTCGAACCAGAATACCTGTATTAACCAGCGTCCGATTGTTCGGGTTGGTGATACGGTCGAGGGTAGCGAAGTCGTCGCGGACGGACAGTCTACCGACATGGGTGAGCTTGCACTCGGACGAAACGTGCTGGTCGCGTTCATGTCCTGGGGAGGCTACAACTTCGAGGATTCGATTCTTGTAAGTGAGCGGCTGGTAAAGGACGACGTCTTCACCAGTATTCACATCGAAGAATTCGAGTGCGTAGCGCGTGACACCAAGCTGGGCCACGAAGAGATTACGCGAGACATTCCGAATGTCGGCGAAGAAGCACTCGCTAATCTGGACGAGTCCGGAATTATTCGCATCGGCGCCGAGGTAAAGCCGGGCGATATTCTGGTCGGGAAGATTACACCGAAAAGCGAAACGCAGCTTTCGCCTGAGGAAAAGCTGCTGCGCGCTATCTTCGGTGAAAAGGCCGGTGAAGTTCGGGACACCAGCCTTCGCCTTCCGCCCGGAGTAGAGGGAACGGTCATTGGTGCGCATGTCTTCTCCCGAAAAGGGACGACCAAAGACGAGCGCATGCTTGAAATCGAGAAGGCCGAGATTGCTCGTTTGGAGCAGGATCAGCGAGACGAGATCCGCATCCTTCGGGACAGCGCTCTCCGTCAATTGGCTGAGATGCTTGAAGGAAAGGCAACCACCGCTCGTTTGGTCGATGAAAGCCGAAGGCAGCTCATCGGGAAAGGCGACACGCTTACCCGAGACCTGCTCGAGAGTCTTCCGTTCGAATACCTTCGGGATATCCAGATCGGCGATGAATCCGTGCACAACGAGCTCAATCGCATCGTCGTTGGAACGGGGCAGCTCATCAACAACAAGCGTGCGGCAATATCCGCCAAGATCAAGCGCCTGAAGAAAGGGGACGAGCTTCCTCCTGGCGTGATCAAGATGGTGAAGGTGTTTGTCGCCGTGAAGCGCCGACTGCAGGTGGGCGACAAGATGGCCGGACGCCATGGGAACAAAGGGGTGTTGTCGGTTGTGCTTCCTGAGGAGGATATGCCGTATCTGCCGGATGGAACGCCGGTAGACATGGTGCTGAACCCGCTTGGCGTGCCCTCGCGGATGAACGTCGGACAGATTTTGGAGACGCATCTTGGATGGGCCTCCTACTGTATCGGGCGCCAGTTGCGGGAAATGCTGGACAAGGTAGTCGACCCACGTGTTCGGTTCGCGACGGTGTTGCGCGAACATGGGCTCGAGCAGGGGAGCCTGCCGGAGACCGCGAAAGGGGTGCGAGACCTACTGCTAGGTGCCTTCTCCGACAAGTCCACCATCGACTACATCAAGCGGCTCGAGGATGTCGAAGTGCTCGAGCTGGCCCAGAAGTG
>JAGRAW010000236.1 GCA_020434415.1 Bdellovibrionales bacterium | reverse complement strand
GCGGTTGTGCACCACCGAACCGACAGCGATGACGCCACAGAGGAGATAGCCGCCGGCGAGAGCGATGGGAAGCCGTGTGATGAAGCGCTGTTCGGCAACTCGATCGAAAGCCTCAAACAGAAGCGCTCCAACCGGGACACTCAGCACTAACAACAGCAACAGCAGCATGCGGTCGAGCTCGAGCTGCGGCTTCAGCGGGGCGACGACTGTTCCCAACGCGAGAAGCCATAGGCAGATAGAGCCGGTCAGTCGTCGTGGTGTGCCTTTCGCGAGGGCGAGCAGTGCCGGCACAGCCAGCAGGAGCAGAAGCGGGTTCGCTTTATCTGCGAATTCCGTCAGGTGTCGCCGAACCGATGTGGGAGTAAGTTTATGCTCGGCAACTTTCACGACTCGTTCGTCAAGGGCATGCGGGTCGGTATCCGGTGTTTCGCTCGCTTCGTCAGCAGCACGCAACGCGCCGGAGGGCGCTTCGAGCGAAACGAAGCGATTCACCTGGGAGACTGACAGGAAAATTAAAATCCATGGCAGGTTTACCACGACCAAACCGAGCCCTAAGGGTATGATGCCGGGCTTTTTCACGAGCGCAGGCAGGCGTAACATACTCCAGAGCACGGCCGGCAGTAACGCGATGCCGGTCATGCTCCAACAGAGCATCAAGGAGAAGCTTACTAGACAGAAGCAAAGTTTCGAGCGACTCAATGTAACGTCGGGCGTCAGCAGTTTGACCACGAGAGCGACATTCAGCGGGAACAATGTTGCCGCAGTGATGAAACCCATCGAGCCATAGCTCAGACTCCAGCGATACCAAAGGGAACTTGTTGCGATGCTCAAGAGGGCCGCACACACTGCGGCATGATGCCGAATCGAGAACTCCCTAAAGGCGAAGTAGACTGAAGTGGGTAGTAGTATGAAGAGTACGCCGGCAACGACGTAGGTGTAGATATTGATGACCGAGAAAAACCGAAACAGCGGGTAGAAAAGCAAGAACAGATTGATAATGCCGGTGGCGAAAAAATCTCGAGCGTCGGTTCCGGCATTCCATTCCGGGTTGTAGAACGGAATCATCGGAAAATGCTGCTTCAGCATCTCCAGTCGGTATACCACCGAGGGGTGATCGTCGGTAAAGAGCAGTCGCCCACCGGTCGTTTCAAGAAATCCCCATGCGATGAGCAAGACTCCGACAACCAGCCACCACGTCAAGCCCGCATGACGGCGGCGGGTAAGCAGAAAGTAGGCTACGAAGCTGCAGAGCAGCACCTCGCCGCGCAGCGCGGAACCCTGCAGCATTCCGTAGGGACGACTGAACCAGTCGGAAAAGAACAGGAGCACCAGCGCGAGTAACCAGCCACTTGCATTGCCGACGAGCTCCAGCCGAAGTCCGCGAGCCAGCACCAAGCCGATCGCCAGGCACCCGGTCCCAAGCAAGAGCGGATACCGTGCTGCAGAGAACAGCAGTATATGGTGCGGGTCCCAAAAGCGTAATGGGACGGCGACAACTGCAAGCAACAAGCACGCCGCCCCAAATGAAGCAAACGCTGGGGCGGATTGCCGAATGCACGCTGTCACAGCCAACCTTGCTCGACATACCAGCGAGCAGTTTGACGAAGTCCGGCATCGGTCGACCAGCGAGGAGTGAAGTCCAGGCGCTGTTTAATCTTCTCCACCGAGAAGCTTCGGTCTTTGGTGTAGAAGGCGACCCTTCGTCGATAGAGGGGAGGCTCGACGCCGAGGGGCCGACAGACCAACTCGCACACATCGGCTGCTACAAAAAACGGACCGACGGGAATACGAACGACGCGCAGCGGCGTGTTCAGCTCATCCGCGATGATTTCAGCCATCGTTGCCAGAGGGATGGCTTGCGAATCGCCGACGAGAAACGCCTCGCCCGCTGCGCTCGGGTGAACTGCAGCAAGTGCGATAGCGTCGGTCAAATCGTCGACATGGACCAGGTGGTACAAGCACTTACCTTGGCCCAAAATCGGGAATAGCGGCCAGCGAACCATTTTAAACACTTTCAGCAGTCGACGGTCTCCCGGTCCGTAGATCGCAGTGGGCCGAATAATGGCAAAGGGCAGCCCCCGCGCTGCCGAGAAATCCCGAAGCCAATGTTCTGCTTCAAGCTTGGTTCGCTGATAGATATCGCCCGGTGCGAAGGGCGAAGACTCGTCGCCGGGAGGGTTCTCAATATGACCGTGGACTCCCATCGTCGAGACGTGCACGAAGCGCTGAAACCGAGAGTTCTTTGCACACGCTTCCGCGAGATGTTTTGTGCTCTCGACATGTACTCGGTGATACTCCTGATCTTCAATCTTCGCTTGGCGAAAGGCAGCCGCGACATGGAAGACATACTCGACCTGCTCGGTCGCTTTGGCGATCGCATCTTGCTCATACACGTTCGCTCGGAACCACTGAATCGGAAGCCCATCGAATGCACTGCAATCGGAGCTGGCTCTCGCGATCGCTCGAACGGAGGCGCCTATCTCGACCAGCTTCTTGAGCAAGACGGAACCGGTGAACCCGGTGCCGCCTGTGACAAGCACCGTTTTTCCTCGAAGCTGAGAGAGATAGGAATTCAAGTTCATGTTGCTACGTGTTATTGGGTGATGCTGCTGCGGACGGGATGCGACACTACAGTACGAGGAGCGGCTGCCGCCGTGCTCGCTTTGACTTGCGGACAGATCAAAGTGTGAGCATTATCACCGCCGGAAACAGACGAGAGCGCAATTCAAAATAGAATTCCGTAAAGCGCTCCTAGATTCCCACACCCGGTGACGATTCCCGCACCCGGTGACGATTCCCACAGTCCGTGAACGATTGCCACCGTCGGTGAACGATACCTGCCGTCGGTGAACCGGGCTCGGGATAGAAAGTGGCACCCCACCTTTCATAACTTATCATAGTATGGGACAACTTCTAGTTTGTTCGCCCAATTTGATCAAGATGGAATCATGGTTGCTGCCGATCTCCACGTTCATCTTTATCCCTGCTATGACCTTCCTCGGCTTCTGGATTACGCGTGGCAGAACCTCCGTCGTATCGCACCTAATGCGGATTCGACGACGCACCTTCTGGGATTAACGGAGCGCTGGGACTGTCATTTTTTTCGAGCGCTAAGTCAGAAGACCTTGACCGTTCCGGGTTGGACGATTGACGAGGGTAGGGAACGTGGAGTCTTGCGGTTATCTTCTCTGGATGGAAAGCAGCTGTGGCTGTTTGCGGGGAGGCAGATTATCACTGCGGAACGCCTCGAGCTGCTTGCGTTGACAGCGGATGTCACCGTGCCCGACGGGCTGCCCTTTGCTGACGCTCACGCCGCGGTGCTTGATCAAGGAGCCCTGGCGGTACTCAACTGGGCTCCGGGAAAGTGGATGTTTGCGCGACGACCAATTGTTGAGCAGCTCCTGAAGCGTGTCGAGCCTGAGGCTTTGCTCATCTGCGACACGACACTCAGACCCCTCGGTTGGGGCGAACCCGAGCTGATGCGATTTGCCCGAACGCGGGGCTATGCCGTCATCGCCGGGTCAGATCCCCTGCCGTTTGGTGGGGAAGAGAGCAGGGCAGGCACCTATGGGGTATGCTTGGAGCAGGGCTTCGTCGAGGACCAGCCGGTCACCTCGCTACAAACCTTGTTACGTGCCGGAAGGTGGAGCTACATCGGCGCGCGTTCAAACCCATTATCTGCGGCTGTCAGGATCGGTCGGAATGAGCTTGCCAGGCGTCGCAGAGGGAGTGTCGGTGACATAAACGACACATAAAACTCATCAGGAAATGCTCTAGTTTTTGCTACGCTTGGCCGCCTTATAATCCGAGAGACGCACTACCAATGGCTGTGGCAAACCCGCGGGCAAGCTGCATCCAGCGATTCACAAGGACCGGCAGCTTGATGACCACCATTCCTGATTTTCTCCGCCCTCAGTCCTACTCACTGTTGCTGGTTGAAGACAACGCGATTGATGCGGCCGCCGCAAAAGCGGTCTTTCGCCGCCAAGAAGGTGGTTGCTACGAAGTGACTCACGTAAAGCTACTTTCGGCAGCTTTGTCGGCGCTTGACGCTCATCCGTTCGACATCGTGCTGCTGGATCTCGGACTGCCTGATTCAAGCGGACTCGAGACGCTATTCGCGATACGTAAAGCTGCTCCAACGATCCCGGTGGTTGTCCTTACTGCTTATGAGGAAGATGAATGCGGCGCTGCCGCGGTGCGAGAAGGCGCCCAGGACTACCTGCCTAAAAGCGAATTCTCGATGTCTTCGATTCGGCGCGCGGTTCGATATGCGATTGAGCGCGCTCATCACCAGCGAGAGCTTGACCGCTCTCGTCGCGAGCTGCTCGGACTCATCGCTCACGAAACGAACGGCCCTAGCTCTATGCTGATTCGCGGCTTGGAGCTGCTACGAGACTCCTCTCGTGAGTGGACTGCTTATCAAGAGGAGCTTTTGCGTCGACTGCTGCACGCTGCGGAGCGGCTGCAGCGGCATGCTGAGCGAGCACTAATGATTGGTGCCCTCGACAATTTGTCGCCGACGCATTTTTCGACTGTGGATGTCGGCGGTCTTATTCAGCAGGCTGTGCTGGACTTAAGTGATAGTGCGGCGGAGCGAAACGTTTCGATACGAACGAGCTGCGATGCGGCAGCTGTGCTGGGCGACGCAAAAGCCCTGCGCAGTGCCTTTTCCTTCTTGCTAGAGAACGCGATTGAGGTGTCGGCTGATTCCGCAGAGGTGGAAATTCGAGCAGCCATAAGCGAAACCTGGTGCGACATCAGTATCACTGATTATGGACCCGGAATCGCGCCGGATGTATTGTCGCACCTGCTTGAGCTATGCACGGTAAGCAGCTTGATACATCATCATGAGGGTCTGGGTATAAGCATTGCGCTTAGTCGTGAGATCGTCACTCGCCATGGCGGAAGATTTTACGCTCAGAGCGTCCTTGGACAAGGAAGCACATTTACCATTCGATTACCGTTACTCGAACCGAAGCACGACGCCGATGCGCAAGCATTTACCGACGCGTCGCTTTTTATTCCAGGTTAACGACCACCCACTCGCAAGAGCCATGAATGGGCCGGGCTAGTGATCGGTAGGGGACCGGCGCAGCTTTTTCTTGGCGCCTTTCCGTTGCTTCTGCTGTAAGCGCGTTTCAACTGCAGCCTTGCTGGGTTTCGTTCTTCGTCGCTTCTTCGGTGGGGTGAGAACTGCTTCGACCAATGCCGTGAGCTTCTCCACGCATGCAGCGTGATTTGATTTCTGATCGCGAAACTTACTGCTTTGAATAAGCAGCACACCGTCTTTGCTGATGCGCGTTGCGTACTTCGACAGAAAACGCGCTCGTACCAGGTCGGGCAGTGCGGACGTGGCGGCGACGTTCCAGCGAAGCTGCGCCTTGGTGTTGACCTTATTCACGTTCTGCCCGCCGGGACCGGAGGAGCGAGAATAGGTGAACTCCAGCTCTGACTCCGGGATGCTAATCGCGTCGCTAATCACCAATTTCATACGCTGCCGAGTTTATCAGGTCTTACCTTAGGAGTTTTTCGCTCAGATCGCCCGATAACTTTACTTATCAGTCGATCTGAATTGGCCCCAGAACCGTCTCCAGAGAGACATCTTCGGGGCCTGTGCCTGAACCTCAAGCGTGCCGTCGGCCGACGGGCTCTCAATCTCATCGGCCGGCTCCGGCTCGTCTAGGCGCCCAAGCCGGCCTGCGGGCTCCGGCAGTAGCTCCACCGGACTAACCAATGTTCTCAGTTCTTCCGCAAGCTGCAAGTAGATTGCGGTCGTCTTCAGGTGCTTATGTCCGAGGAGCTTCTGTATCGACTTCAAGTCGACTCCCGAAAGCAGCATGTGCGTCGCAAAAGAGTGCCGCAGATTGTGGCAGCTTGCATGCTTCGTAATCCCCCCTCGCCGCAGCGCGTCCTTGAAGGCCTTCTGAAAAGCGCTTGGTGACATGTGGTGCCGACACATTTTGCCGGTCTCGGTGTTCGGCGCTATCGAGCGCGACGGAAACACGAACTGCCATCCCCACTCCTGACTTGCAGCCGGATATTTCCGAGCTAAAGCGTAGGGAAGCGGCGCGTGCCCAAATCCGTTCGCCAAGTCCTGCCGGTGCAGAGCGCGCACCCGCTCAAGATGCGAAGCCAGCTCCAGAGCGGCCGAGTTCGGCAGTAGGGTGAAGCGGTCCTGATTCCCCTTTCCTTCCCGGATCAGCAAACGTCCCCTCTCGAAGTCGATGTCTTTCACCCGGAGCAAGAAGCATTCGTTCACGCGAAGCCCACCTCCATACATCAACTTCGCCACAAGCCGATGCCGTGCATCAAGCAGTGCGAAAACGTTTGCGATCTCCTGCCGACTCAGAGCGACCGGCATGCGCGAGTAACGTTTCGACCGGCTGTACTGACTCACATCGCCAATCTCGACACCGAGATACTCCCGATAGAGAAACACCAAGGCATTCAGCGCCTGGTTCTGCGTCGATCCGCTAACCCGTTCCTGCACCGCCAACGCGGTCAGAAACTCCCCAATGCCGCTCGGACCAACTTCCAGC
>JAGRAW010000235.1 GCA_020434415.1 Bdellovibrionales bacterium | reverse complement strand
ACCATCTTCGCATAATGGCCGGCGCCGGCGCTTCCGACGTGAAGATAGCCTCCCTCGGAAGCAAGGCTTTTCAGCAACGGCTCCACCACTTGCACGGCGTCTCGGGAACCACCGACCATCAAACAGTAGCCTTCTTCCAGCCCCCAAATGCCGCCACTCGTTCCCGCATCCATGTAGCGGATACCTTCGCTGGCGAGCGATGCTGCTCGACGCAACGTATCGACATAGTGCGAGTTGCCTCCGTCGACAATGATATCCCCGGCACCGAGGATCTGACGAACTTCGGAAATGCATTGATCGACCGGTTCACCGGACGGCACCATCAGCCAGACTACCCTGGGCTCGTTTGAAGCCGGAAGCGCTGTCAGGTGATCCATCGGCACGAGGCCATGAGACGCCAGCTCGGCCATCACCTCGGGAGAGCGGTCGAAACCGAGGACCCTATGGCCATCGCCGATCAGTCGACGAGCCATGTTGCCTCCCATTTTTCCCAAGCCGACTATTGCTACTTCCACGACGCCTCCAACAAATCGATCTTACTGGTCCGCCGGCAGCTTCCTGAAAAATGCTTTTCCACGGGACTACCGGCGATACTCCTGCAAACATCCGCCATCAAGCTTTCAGCACCCGGCAGAGTGCTGGACGCTCTTCCCAGCGGGACACTACTTCAACTTTCCGACTTTCTCGTCGAGCGTCGTACTGAGCTGCTCGAATGACTGAACGAACTTTTCGACCCCTTCCTCTTGCAACTTCAGCATCAGCGAATCCAGATCGATGCCTAAGTCAGTGAGTTCTTGGCGCACGCGCTCAGCCTCGCCGACACCTTTCGTCAGCGTTTCTGCAATCTTGCCGTGGTCTACCGTCGCTTCCAACGTCGCGTGCGGCATCGTGTTGACCGTATGCGGGCCGATCAACTCCTCGACGTAAATGGTATCTCGATAATTCGGATTCTTGGTGCTCGTGCTTGCCCAAAGCGGTCGTTGTACCGCAGCACCGGCCGTTCGCAGGTCCGCGAACTGCTGACCCATGAAGATGTCCTGAAACTTCTGATACGCCAGCTTACAATTGGCGATACCGAAGCGGCCCATCAGCGCACGAGCACGCTCTACCGTAGCGGGGTCCTTGTTCTCCTTCACAATCTTCTCCAGCGCCGCATCGACGATGGTGTCAACCCGGCTGACGAAGAAGCTCGCCACGGACCGAATCTTGTCGACCGGCTCATTTCTCTTTACCCGAGCTCGGAGCGCCTCACAGTAGGTGTTCATCACCTCCACATGATTTTGTACGGAGAACAACAACGTGATGTTGATGCTCAAGCCCTTCTCCAAACAGGCACGAATGGCCGGCATCCCCTCCGGGGTTCCGGGAATCTTGATCATGACGTTGGGTCGGTCGAGACGCTGCGCCAAACGCTCCGCCTCCTTTACCGTCCCTTCAGTATCACGAGCCAGCAATGGCGAGACCTCGATGCTGACAAACCCGTCTTCTCCTTCACTGGACTCGTAGATAGGTCGCAGCAAATCCGCGGCACGACCGATATCCTGCAGCGCCAGCTCTTCGAACAGCAGTGATGTCGAAAGTTGCTTATCGGAGAGGTCCTTGAGCTGAGCGTCATACAATGAGCTCTTACCGATTGCGGCGTCGAAGATCGTGGGATTGGAGGTCATACCTCGAACCCCCCATTCGCCGATCAGGCGCTTGATTTCTCCGTTGTCGAGCAATTCCCGACTTATATTGTCGTACCAGACGCTCTGCCCGTAATCATGAAGCTGTTGTGCTGGATTCTTGCTCATTGTGCGCCTCCTCTTCGGCAGCGGGTGGTTAGGGAAGAAATCGTTACTTCGGTCAAATCAAATTCGACGAAGCCCTGCCAAGGGCATCCGGGGGGAACTCTGTGGCGGCCCCGTACAAACACCGGCAACCATAGATCATTCCGTGGTTGGATAATAGTGGAACCGCAAAAAGATGGCTATCGACCGGACGGTTTCCAAGCTAAAGCGCGTTCGGAAACGGGATTCTGCGGAGCATTCTCAGGTTCTGCCCCACGGCTACGCGCCCCGAGTAGCCGGAGTGGATGCAGGGCTATTTATTGGATCTTGAGACAACTTCCAAACTACCGGTGCTTCGGAATTCATGAGCAGAACTTCGGCCCTCTCATTGAGAGACCGCGAATGCTGAGAACGAGGGAGTTGATCTCCGCCCTACTTCAGCAAAATCACTAACGAGAGTTCTGCTTTTCCTGCTCGTTACGCTCGAATTCGCGTTGCGCTTCGAGGGCCATTCGAATCAACCCAATCTCAAATGCGAGAGTCGAATTTCCGAAACGAGGAGTAAGCGTAGGCTTGCGGCGACGGCGGCGGCGGTTGTGGTTTGATTGCATCGAATTGTCTCTATCAGCGTCGCTGGGTTCACTAAGTTAATGAAGAACCTCAAGGGCAGCGACCACCCCTAGAACCCACTCTGCAACCAATGCCTCAAACCCCCTGTGGGATGTTCTTCGGTTACGGGTAAGCCCGGCCACCGAAAAACCGTGATGAAGGGTCTGCGTGCCCTCCTTATTGTAATTCAATTCAGCCGTCTACGGATTCACTATTTCGACTTTTTTCATGTAGTTAATCCGCCGGTCTACATCTGCTCCGGCAGAGACGGTCAAAAATAGATTGGATTCGTTAGTCGAATCTGTTTTTTCCGCGCTGCCCTATAAGGTTATGAGACGATTCTGATCCCCGTGGCATTAATTGTAGAGTAGGCGCATCCCGGACGGTGCGACAGCAGAATTCGGGGCGGGGAAGACCAGAAGGAGAGCGATAGCAATGGCGACACTGGAGCGGAAAGCAGTTAGGACGGAGGATACCTGGGATCTGACACCTCTGTTCCGGTCTTGGGAGCAGTGGGAGTTGGCTTTCAGCGGGTTGGAAGGGCGTCTCAGCGAAATCGCGCAGTACAAAGGCACCCTGACGGAATCGGCCGAACGCATCGAAGCGGCTTTCCGTTTGTATCTGGAACTGTCGCGTGAACTCGAGAAACTCTACACCTTCGCTCAGCTGAACGCAGACGTCGATCTCGGGGATTCCAAACACCAGGGCTACGTGCAGCAAGTCATCGGACTCCACGCCCGATTCGCGACAGAAGCCAGCTTCTTCACACCGGAGCTCTTGTCGATTGATGACGCACTTTTACAATCCTTTCTGGCTGATCCTTCGCTCGTCGATTATCGACGACGGCTGGAAGAAATCGCTCGCTACAAGCCGCACACATTATCAGAGCCTGAAGAAAGCCTCCTGGCGCGCGGCATAGAAGTATTCGGCTCCGCTCAAAAAATCTTCTCCCAGCTCAACAATGTCGATCTTTCTTTCGGCACGGTCTCCGTCGACGGAAAAGATGAGCCGTTGACGCACTCCACATTCGTCGTGTTCCTCAAGAATAGCGATCGGCAAGTGCGTAAACGTGCTTGGGAGCAGTACTACCGAGCATTCGATAGCCATCGAAACACGATTGCGGCCTCGCTAACTGCTTCAATCAAGCGAGATGTCTATTTCGGACAGGTTCGAAAGTTTCCTTCGAGCCTCGAGCGGTCACTGTTCGCTGATGATGTCACGCCGGGCGTCTATAACCAGCTTATCGACACCGTTTCTGCCAATCTACAACCGCTGCACCGCTACTACGAATTGCGACGTGAACGGTTGGGCCTCCAGTCGCTACAACTCTTCGATACCTATCTCCCGCTCGTGAAGGACGTTCGGATCGAGCATTCCTACGAGGAAGCGGTTGACGTCATTATCGAAGCCCTCGCGCCGCTCGGATCGGCCTACACCACCCCCCTTAAAGCCGGCCTGACAACCGGCCGCTGGGTGGACCGCTACGAAAACAAAGGAAAACGCTCGGGCGGATATCACTCGGGTTGCTACGATAGCCCCCCCTACATTTTGATGAACTACAAGACGGTAGAGTTGAACGACGTGTTCACTCTGGCTCATGAGGCCGGACACGCGATGCACACGTATTTCTCGGTGCAAAGCCAACCGTACCAAGACCACAACTACACGATCTTCGTCGCCGAGGTCGCGTCTACTTTCAACGAGGAACTGCTCGCTGAAAAGTTGAAACAGCAGTTTCGGGATGACAAGAAGCTACTCTCGTACCTCGTCAATCAGCAAATTGATGACATCAAAGCCACCTTCTTCCGCCAAACGATGTTTGCCGAATTTGAGAAGCTCACGCATGAACACGCTGAAGCGAATCGGCCATTGACGCTGGACTATTTCCGGGAGACGTATCGACAATTACTCGCCAAGTATTTCTGACCGGCGGTAGCTTTCGGGGAGCTGGATGACCTCGAATGCCTTCGGATCCCCCACTTCTACTCGGCGTTCTACGTCTATAAGTACGCTACCGGTCTTGCCGCAGCGGCCACTTTGGCGAAACGCGTCCTGGGGAAAGAAAATGGGGCGACCGAGCGGTATCTGGCGTTTCTTTCCAGCGGAGGCAGCAAGTATCCTCTCGAGTTGCTGCACGACGCGGGGGTCGACCTTCGAACGCCCGAGCCGATAGAAGCGACAATCTCGCTGTTTGACCGTCTAGTGACGGAACTCGAAGAGCTACTGCAGGACTAGCGTAGAAAGTTCCTCTGGCTGAGCCGATACTGCCTGGGTTGTGCGGCCTAGGGCTCAGGTAGGTCCCCACAAGGACTGTGCTTTCTTGACATTATTCCGGAGAAACCCTATAACCGCCCGTACGATAAGAATATGAAGTACGGCTTCCGGCCGTATCGTCTCCTGCCGGCAACTCAAGTGTGCCCGAGGGCTCTTCCCGTTCAGGGATGCCGCCCGCCAGTGAAATTGTCCGGAATGGAAAAGCTTCGCGATGCAGCTTCTCGTAGGCAGACCGTATAGCTTGTCCCGCCACGCTTTGTTTTGCCGGGGGGGCATACCAAACGAGTCCGCTTTCTCGCGGCGACTGTTTTAGTTGGCGCGATTCGAATGAACCAGCACTCCGTTGAAACATCATGCAGAACGGCGAGACAAAACAGATTCGATTAGGGCTCCCCAAAGGGAGGATGGAGAAAGGCGTCCTGCAGGTACTTGCGGAAGCCGGTATCCAAGTTCGCACGACCAGTCGTGCCTACCGACCGGTGCTTTCCTTACCGGAGTTCGACACCAAAGTACACAAGCCGCAGGACATCGTTGAGATGCTGCATCACGGCTCGCGCGACATCGGATTCTCGGGCGCTGACTGGGTCACCGAACTGGAGGCGGAGGTTGTCGAGCTAATCGACCTGAAGCTTGACCCTGTACGGCTCGTCGCTGCGGCACCCGAAGCTCTGCTGGAGAATGGACGGCTTCCTAAACGCCAGCTTGTCGTCGCTTCGGAGTACGAGCGCCTTAGTCGACGATGGATCAGCGAATCGGGAATAGACGCCACCTTCGTCCGCTCCTTCGGTGCAACGGAGGTCTTCCCTCCGGAGGACGCGGATTGCATCATCGATAACACCGCCACCGGAGCCACCCTCCGAGCGAACGGACTCTCGATAGTCGATGATATCATGACGTCGTCTACACGGCTTTATGCTAATCCGCGAGCACTTGAGAACCCTTCCAAGCGAGAGCATATCGAACGATTTGTGGTACTGATTCGTTCGGTCCTGGATGCGAGAGAGCGGGTGATGCTGGAGGTGAATGTTAGTCGAGAGGATCTTGAAAGTCTTGTCGAGGTGCTTCCCTGTCTACGCAAACCGACGATTGCGTCGCTCCACGGAGACGACGGCTACGTCGTGAAGGCAGCCGTTCCCCGCAAGGAATTGCCCCTGCTCATTACCGAAATCAAGGCAAGAGGCGGCACGGGTATTGTCGTAACCTTGATTACCCAATTAGTTCCCTGACAAAATGTAGTCCCCTGACAAACGCTCGTTGATCGATGGACCAGCCGCAGCTTCCTGTTTTGATCATACGCACCGGTGTGGCGAATATTGCCTCGGTTGCCGCGGGGCTTTCGCGTGCCGGTGGAAGCCCGACGTTCACCACCTGCGCTGACGAAGTCGCGACTGCGGAGCGAGTGGTGCTCCCCGGTGTCGGAACCTTCGGAGCGAGTATGCAGACACTGGCGGCCCACGGCTTGGTCGAACCCTTGCGCGAACGCGTAAGCTCAGGGAAGCCGACTTTGCTTGTGTGCGTCGGATTCCAGGTACTGTTCGAAACAAGCGAGGAGAGCCCGGGAGTCAAAGGCTTAGGCATTCTAAGCGGCACGGTCACACGGTTTCCGACCGGCGTGCGGACCCCCCAATTCGGCTGGAACGATGTCGACCCCGAACCTTCCTGCCGAATGCTGACGGCGGGCTTCACGTACTTTGCCAACTCTTTTCGTGCGACAGCGCATGATGACGGTTGGGCCGCCGCATGGTCTGACAACGGCGGGCCGTTCATCGCCGCTCTCGAGCGCGGCGCGGTCTTGGCCTGCCAGTTCCATCCGGAGCTCTCGGGGCAGTATGGCATCGCCTTGCTGCGTCGCTGGCTGCAAGGGGAGAAACGCTGATGCTGACTGCGCGTA
>JAGRAW010000234.1 GCA_020434415.1 Bdellovibrionales bacterium | reverse complement strand
TCATACTACCCGGGCCCCTTACTGGCGGCCTATACTAGCCGACCGTGCTTTCCGTTGGAACTGGTGCCGGCTGCCAGGAGGGTGGCGCACTCTGGCGTTCAGCCGGTTTAGTGGAGGCAAAAAAAAAGGCATCGCCACATTGGCGACGCCCAACGCCTGTCGAGGCAGCTGCATCGAGAAACTTACTCCGACGCCAAAATGCTCCTCGACAGAGAAGACGGCAGAGAATTCAAACCTCCGCCTAGCCTTCTTATTCGACACAATAACAGTTTCCCAAGCAGTTCGCTGCCCGAGCTGCTAGCCCCGAACCGTTCACTACTCGAGCCGTTAACCGTAGACTAACAACTAGCTAAGAGTGCTGCTGAACGAATGCGACTCCACAGAGCCGGCACTATCGTTCGACACTGATTCAGTTGCATCGGAAATGCCCAATTCACGGGCCCGCTCGCATAGATTTGCCAGCGATACTCCGCGAAGGGTGGACTGGAATGATCCCTCGATTTCCGACCAAACAACGTCAATCAGCTCAGCTAGCGCCGGAGCGTCTGTTCGCTGATCTTCCTGCAACTTCGGTCGCAGCGCGCGCATTACTTCCTCAAGTTTGATGTCCTTGGGGTCCTTGGCCAGCGAGTATCCTCCACGAGGTCCACGCTTGCCGATTACTACGTCCGCCTGACGGAGCTTCGCAAAAATTTGCTCCAAGAAACGCTGGGGAATCTTCTGGCGCTTGGCGATTTGACGTACTTGGGCAGGCCCGCCGTTGAGGTTATAGGCCAAGTCCACAAGGGCCATGATTCCGTACTGTTCTTCCCTAGATAGCTTCACTGCCATGGTAGCTCATCCCTTTGGTCCGATTGTTAATTACTCCCTAAACCCCTATTTGTTTTCGAGGAATTCGGCATCACGTAGAGACCGGCATCTTCCGAAAAACAAACTACTTTCGAAATTCGTTCGCACGCGTAACTGACTGGTTAATTTAGAGCAACGCAAACTAATTGATGATTTAACTCGCCTAATGCCAAAAAAGCAAATCACCCTCCTGCAGATTTTGTAACCGACCGAAATAGAACGACAATTCTAACGTTTCCTTCCTCTGGACACCCATTTCCGGCACATCCAGTGGGCTTGTTGACTCAATGGGCGAAGCGCTAGGTGTACTGAGGAATGAGCCAAGGAGTTTGTTTTTCAATGCTTTTCACTGCGGGAGTGGCGAAAACGACGTGCTTTTGTCCTTCACGGCAGGAGTAACACGTTCGAGCGCCGCCCAATTTGAAGTACCGCGTGTCTGCGAAGAAGAGGGACAATGAAGCGCTGCAGAGCAGAAGCGATAGACGGTCCGCGGATTAGGAGGAGGCTTGGGTCTGGGTAGGTCGAATGACAGCAATGACTCGGTGCGGTCGATCGAGTACCAAGGTGCGATAGCTGAAGCCTGCCGGGTATCTCAAGTTCAGCTCAATAGAGTTCTCTCGCATCTCGATGTTCGCCCGAACAGAGCCGACCTTGCAAGCAGTTGGTGCTGAATGTGGATCAAAGCCGACCTGCTCCACACCTTGTGCCGCTGCCGGACGAATGTGCAGCAGCGAGTGACGCTCTGTGGGATCGCTGCCCCCAAGCTCCTTTACTACGGCGACCCGAGGACGAACGGTAAAATGTGTATCGAAGATAACGACGTCATCTTCCTGATGGCAATTAAGGGTCAGAACAAAGGGTGGTAGGCCCTGCAATCGCGGGGAGGTCGAGAAAGTTGCGTTTTGATCAGGCTCATTCGCAGGTGCCGGGACACTCTCCCTCGCGATTCTAAACCGGGTGAGGGTGGCACCCGAAGCCGCATCGGCAACTAAAGCCGGCGCTTGCGGCATCAGTTCTTTCTTCTTCCCCTCAACTCCTGCGGCCCCTTGTTCGTTCTCCGAACTTCCCGGTCTTCCTACAACCGCCATCAATTCCGGTGATTCGGCAAATCGTTCCGGGGCTGAACGCCGAAGTTCGGTTGCGGCGTGAGTATCGGCATAGTTCTTCAGTAGTAACCGGTAGCGGTGAGCAGCGGCGTCAAACTGCTGCTGTTTTCGATAGAAATCGGCGACAAGGAGTTCATGCTCCGCAAGTAGTTCGCGGGCGGCGTCAATATGGCGACGTGCCAGTACCGCGTACTGGCTAGCAGGGTAGGTGGTTATCAGCTCACGATAGTGTTTGATGGAGGTTAGCAGCGGGGTCTGGTCCTGCGACTCCCCTTTGTATTGGAGCCGGTAGGAGTTCGCGATCTGTAGCATGGCATACGGAGCGGCTTCATGACGCGGATGAACCTCGAGGAAGCCCTGATAGGCTGCCAACGCTGCCGTGTAGTTTTGTAACTGAAACTCGCAGTCAGCGGATTTCAATTCTGCGTAAGGAACATAATAACTGGCCGGATATCGCTGCTCCAGGTTCTGGAAGCTTTCCTTCGCCAGAGAATAAAGCTCGCGGTCGTAGTCCGCTTGCGCCTGTTCGATAAGTTCGGCTTCCGCGTCGGAATCGGGTAGCTGGGGCTCATCGCGAATTTCTTCCGCGGCCTCCTCGAAAGCCGGATCATACTCGGAGACGGGATTGTTGTGTCGCTTACTTTTCGACGCCGAACACGCGAGCAGCCCCGCACCGACAACACTTAACAACAGGATTCGTGAAATCTTCATCAGGAAAGTCTAATTACTACTCTTTTTATACATGGTCTCCCGAAAGGCAGCACGCGTGTCATGGAGGCGGCAAAGGGTGTATCGCACGCGACACCTCGTTCTGGGCGGATGTGTTCAAGCGCGGCGATTCACGTGTACAGACCCTACAACAGACCATACAGAAGATACGCCAACAAATAGGCGGCTTAGGCAAGCAGCGTTGCGCACGTACTAGCCTTTAATAGGTGCTAAAAGTCTTTCGTCAGCAATCTGCGAGAGCTAACTCAGCCGAGCTCGTTCGGAACAAACCTACTCGGAAACCTTTACCGCTTCCTTCAGGCCGGAACCCGCACGGAATGCCGCAACATATTGTTCGGCGATTCGCATTGGCTCATGGGTCTTGGGATTGCGGGCAACCGTAGCTTTCCGCCGTCGCCGCTCGAATGTGCCGAATCCCGAGATGGTAATCTTCTCTCCGGCCGCAACACGCTCTTTAATAATGTCAGTGATTATACGCAGAATTTTATCTGCATCCCGCGGCGTCAGGTCCGCCCGCTGGGCCACCTCGAGTATAAGCTCGGATCTTGTCATTGGTGTCTTACCCAGTTTACGCGACTTGCTCGCTACTGACCTCGGCGTGAACACTCTGCTCACGCCGACGTTAGTCCGAGAAAGCACGCTGAAGCGCTCGAAACTACCCCTCTAAAACTAAAAGTTTCACCAAACTACCGTGCTAAAATCGGTAACGCAAGGAAGATATTAAGAGAATCGGGCCCGCCGCTGCCTGGGGCGGGGGTGCTGGGGGCGTCTGACGGCGGCTCTGGAAGTCCGAACGACTTTTACTCTGAGGCTTTCGTAGATGAATTCTTCAAGTCGAGGATTGCATCGTTGCCGACGTATTCCCGAGTTCGGTACTGGTCGACTTTTGACAGGCAGGCGAGTGTTTCACGTATTCGGGCGCACTCTTTCGAAAGAGTAGCAGCGGTCGTAAGAAATTGATCTTCCTGTATCGGTAAAGACTGCAGCAGCTCGCAATGGAGCATTATGCTGGTGAGTGGTTGTCCTAATTCGTGGGCCGCCGCGCCGCCCACTTGAGCGGCAATTAGCTGCCGCTCTTTGTCCGCAAGCAGTTCCTGAGTCGCTCGAAGTTCGTCCGTCAGTGCTTTTATTCTGACGAAAGCTCTTACGCGCGCCGCCAGTTCCGCAAACGCGAAGGGTTTGACGATGTAATCATCCGCACCGCAGTCCAAGCCTTGAACTCGGTCATGAACTTCGGACTGACAAGTCAATAGGAGTACGGGAACTAGGGCACGACAGCTGTGGGATTTGATCCAGGAACAAACTTCCAGGCCTGTGCTGCCGGGCATTTGAACATCGAGTATCGCCAAATCCGGCATGTCCTCGCGACATTTGGCGATTGCCTCATCGCCAGAAGCAGCGAATTGGAGAGAGAGTGTCGTCGAGTCCAGGGCGACTGCGATCAAGTTCCTCGCATCCGCTTCGTCGTCAGCGATCAGCACTCGGTATTTTCTATCTTGCCCAGGCACAAGCAAGCGCCGCCCGTAAGGAATTCTGCATATTTCTTAGGGTTTTCGACGTCTTTGAAACAAAACTTGAGCGTACCGACAGTCGAAAGATGATCAACAATGAGTTGACAACTTGCTGTTCGGGAAGACAATTACTCCGCGCCCGCCCCGGCGGGTCGGGATCCGACCTCACCGCGGGTTCGATGAAACCGCTAGACCTAGTAGACTTTGGTGCCCCATTGGGAATCGACTATTTCAACCCGACACGTCCCGAAAAGTGTAATCGTCTGTACATTCTCGGTATCGCAATGTGCCTCACTCTTCTTCCGGCCGGGTGCGGCGGGGGAGGTAGCGGTGGTGGCGATAGCCGTCGGACGGAGAAGACTGCCATCCGTGTTATTCACGGTTCCGTCGATGGCACTCCGGTGCAGGTAGCGGTGCCCCTAGGCGTCGTTCAAAAAGCCCGGTTCGCGGAAGTAACCACTTATGTTCCGGTGGAAAAGGGGGAGCAGGTGGTGACGGTTGACCGCGCCAATTCATCCGGCGTGCGAGTGGCCCAGTTCTCGACCTTACTCGAGGATAAAACTGAATACACCGTGTTCGTCAGTGGGGAGGCGCGCACCGGCGACCTCAGTGCCCAGCTTTTTAGCGATCCGGTAGAGCGTCCTGAGTCGGGCTTTGCCAGACTCCGCCTTTATCATGCTTTGGAAGGGGAAGGTGCGCTCACGCTGCGGGCTTCGGAGCTTTCGGCTCCGGGCATCCGGCGTGGTCAGCGAAGCGACTCGTTGGACGTTCCCGCAGGACCGCAAACGATTGACGTAGTGGATTCCAGAGGGACTGTCATTTCTTCGCTCGCCGTCGAACTAGAGGAGCGTAGCGAGGTTGCAGTCCTCCTTGCCGGTAATGCCGGCCTCGAAGTGGTATTTACTAAACTATATACTGATTTCGATTAACCGCGGGATTTCACGCATTCCACCGGTTAGAGCGCGATCTGCAGACTTCTGGTAGAAAAGGATCCGGGCGTTTGGTGCCCATCCGCTGAACAGTGCGGATTCTCCTCGTAACTCTGTGTAGCCGTTGGGGTGGTAGTGTCTATACCCGAAGCCGTAATAGAAGAGATCAAGCGTCGAACCAGCATCGTCGAGCTGCTAGGGGAATGGACTGAGGTCAAGCGCTCGGGAAGTCGCTTCGTCGCCTGCTGCCCCTTTCATTCGGAAAAAACGCCTTCGTGTTCGATCAACGAAGAAGAGGGGTTCTTCTACTGTTTCGGCTGCCAAAAGCGCGGAAGCGTTTTCGATGTGCTGATGGAGCTTCGGGGGATGAGTTTCCCCGAAGCGGTGCGGTATCTCGCTGAACGGGCGGGCGTTCGAATTCCGGAGTCGGGTGGTGGTCGTCAGTCGGGCAAAAAAGTCGACGAGCGAAAGCTACTCGCTCGAGTTGCCAAAGCTTCCGCCGAGACCTATCAGGAGCTATTGCAGTCCAAGAACGGCGCGCGCGGACTAGAGTATTTGCGCGACCGCGGCGTCTCGGAGGCGACGCAGCATACGTTCCGGCTCGGCTATGCGCCGGACCAGTGGGAGTGTATCGCCGAGCGGGTAAAGGGGAAGCTCGCGGCAGATTCGCTCGCCGAAGGAGCGGCGGAGAAGACGGAACAATATCTCTCCCAGCTCGGCTTGCTCAAAGAGCGCGGTACAGAAGGAAATGAGGGCAGAAGCGGCTACTACGATGTCTTCCGCGACCGTGTGATTTTCCCGATTTGTCGCAGCGACGGTGCTCCCATTGCATTCGGCGGGAGGCTTATCCAAAAAAAAGAAAACGCGCCCAAATACCTCAATTCGGTTGAAAGCGTGCTCTACGCGAAGCGGAAAACGCTCTTCGGCGTCCAGGCTTCGGTCGACGCTCTGCGCCGCGAGCGACATGCGGTAATTGTAGAGGGCTATTTGGATGTTTTGTCGCTGTTCGAGAAAGGCGTACGCGGGGCCGTCGCGACGTGCGGCACCGCCGTGACCTCGGAGCATGCTGACGTCCTGCGCCGTTTAGTCAATCGAGTCACCCTCTGCTTCGATGGTGACGCCGCAGGACGCAAAGCGGCTGCTCATTGCTTCGAAGTTTTTCTCAACTCCGGTATCGCCGTGAAGGTGCTAGTGCTGCCCGACGGGGAGGATCCGGATTCTCTCGCGCAGCGGTCATCCCCCGAGGAGCTCGACCGTTTCCTGGCGCAACAAGGAAAGTCGCTGTTGGAAGTGTACCTCGGGCATCTCTGCCTGGAAACTGCAGGGGCGGCGGGAGGACATGTTCGAGGAAACGCGGTCTTGGCCGGAAAGGTGGCCGAACGCTTCGCTCGAGTAGCCGAACGGATAATCAACCCCGTGGAGAGAGAGCTTTCGCTGCAAC
>JAGRAW010000233.1 GCA_020434415.1 Bdellovibrionales bacterium | reverse complement strand
AAACGCATACGCGCTGGAGGCGGATAGCGAGCATCAATCGACACCGGTCATTATCGTGACAAAAGGCCTGCTCGATCTGCTCCGCTCGCGTGATGAGCTCGCGTTCGTCCTTGCCCACGAAATGGCACATCTTCGGCGTGAGCATTTCAGTCCTTCGTTTCCCCTGGCAGTGCTGACCTCCCGACAGCTCGCTCGCATCGCTGCTGTTCACCGGCGCTGGGAGCATGAAGCGGATCGCGACGCGCTAAGCGATTTGCGGCGCGCAGGGTATGCTACCGAGGCCGCTCTTCATGTACTGGAGCGACTGGAGTCGTCCAACGAGTCGGAGATGCTCGAGCAGCACGGCGGGCATCCGAGCCTGCAAGCACGTATTGCAGCTCTCGGCCTGGATGCTTTCGCGAATAGGATGCAGGCACCAAGCACGCCTCGCCGAGCAGACGTCGTTCAAGCAGTGCTGGCAACGAGGTACCCCGATGAAAGATGACCGCACTTCAGTAGATCGAGATGGCGAGCTCAACCCGTTACTGCTGGGCGGGGCGAATCGCCTGATTCAAGCGCAGCGGCATGCGATCCTGCTCGTAGAAGACACGGCGGCGCATGCGGCGCTCATTCGGCGTGCGCTCGACAGCGCTACGTGGGAGGTGGAGCACGTAACGCGCGCGGCAAGCGCCCTGCAAAGCTTCGAACGCGATCCGGACCGGATCGTTCTACTGGACCTCTCGCTACCTGACAGTGACGGGCTGAAGCTCCTCGCGCGCCTGCACCAGGTCCGCCCTGATGCACCAATCATTGTCGTCACGGCGACCGATCAGGTCAGCGTCAGCGTGGAAGCGATGCGACGAGGTGCCTGGGATTACGTGGTCAAATCGGATCCGAAGGAGAGCGGCGAGCAAATCATCGCTGCCATCGAACGTGCATGGCGACAGCGGGTCCGCGCAGCGGAGCGGCACCTGATCGAACAAGCTCGTCTTGCCGAAATGGTGCGCGCCGAACGGCTTGAAGCCATCGAATCAATCGTGCGAACTCTGTGCAGCGAAGTCAACAATCCCCTGAGCGGGGTAATGGCTCTCAGCCAACTGCTGCAACAGAAGGATGAACTCGACGAGGACATGAGACGCTTGGCGGAGGGCATCGCGAAATCGGCTTCGCAAGTAGCGGAAGTCGTGCGCAAACTGAAAGATGTCAGCGAAGAAGACGTCGGCCTACCTCCCGCCGATGGGGAATGTCTAAAAAACGATAGTTTGTTGACATTCCCTGCAGACGCAGCCTGCTCGAGCGCCGAACAAGGCGCTCGTCTCGAAGGCGACGCCCTCGTTAGTAGTAAAAAGGGACAAGCGTAGAGTAATTCACTCGTTTCGGGAGTTGACTCTTCTTGAGCTAGACGAAGCTGTGACACAGCCGATGTGACGGAACAGTCGCGGGCTACCGTCCTCCCATGTTGAACGGTAGTCCGTCATCGTTCGGCTTCACCTGCAGCTTCATGAAAGTCGCATGCTTGGTCTCCTTCCCGGTGAAGTCGACGGTAGTCTCGACCACATTCACGCCTTCCGGCTGAATGGAAACCACAACGCCATTACGATTTCCTAATCGTGCGCCCGGACGTACCGTGTAGCCTCGTCCGGTTGCATCTTCGACTATCGCAGTGGAATCCCCGTCGGTGTCTTGAAGCACCGCGGTCACTTTGAGCTGACCGAGACTGTAGCGTTCCAACGGCGGCTTTGACATGTCGACTTGCTCACCCGGAGCGAAGTTGAACGGAAGGAACGGATCGCGTCGTCCCGCCGGATCATACGTGAAGTCTTCTAGCTCCATGGTGTTCGGATTTACGTAGCCTTCAACGGCAGCATCGAGCTCGGCGGCAGAAGGAGTCGACCCACCAGCCGCTGAAGCAACCCGCACCGGCTCTTGAGTTTGCGCTCCCAAGCGAAACGCCATGCCGTCGCGCTCGTAAGCGAACGGTTCATTCGTGTTCGGATCCCGGGGCACCCGGTCGAAGTATTTCGGGACAAGTTCCTCGAGAGTCGCCGGCGGACGGGCATTGGCGGCCTGGAAGTCAGAAATCGCCAACTGCACGCGCAGCAGCTCCGTCTGCCCCGGCTTCAGATCGGTTTGCCCGCTGATCTGCTCGACACTTGCCTCAATCGTCGCTCGAGCGTCGAGCGGCGCGGTACTTACTTGATGATAGGCGATATACGCCAGCAGTCCTACCATCACGAGCCCCACGAGAAGCCTCACCATAAACCCTCAATTGTACAAGTTAGTCGCTAATCGCACGGACACTCAGTAAGGCCATCCAAGAGGCGCACAATCCGGAAGGTCCAGCTGCGAGAGCTTGTCCGCCAGCTCGGCCATCCGTTGTACAGCTCGGGACCTCCTTGATTGCGATGGTCACCCGGCGACCACTGCTTCTGAGGTGTCAGCAGCGTTGTACATTCGTATTTTTGCCCGTGACCCCCACCTGTGGTCATGGCACAGCAGGCTCCCGCCGCACACTTCCAACAGTTCACTGCCCGCTTGACCTGACTTACTCACTGCTCGGTTCGAAATCAGGACGAGCGTGCCCCCTGGGACACATGCATACGGCGTACCACAGCCATAAAAAATGCTAACTATTTGTTACTATAGCACTATTACACATCCCACCACCGGAACCGCAGCACACGCGGTATGGAGCGCACTTCCCAACGAAGTGAATAAATCCGCACAGTTTCGGACTACCGGCCTGCCGCCTACCTGCTCATAGCGATGGCTTCATCGACAAGCATGACCGGAATTCCCTCGCGAATCGGATAGGCAAAGGCACCGTCTTCACGAAGCAACAGCCCTTGAACCGGCTCCCCCACTGCGGCGCCGGAGCGGTTGACCACGACTCCGCTTCGAATCCGATCGTTCAACTCATCCACTTTCGCTCCCTCGAGTAGCTCAAGCGGCTGCTTGGTCTCGGGGCATACCAAAATATCCAACAGTTCCGATGCTATCATCGGCAGAAAGCTCCTAAATTGTCGTGGTCACCCACTGACCCGCTCAGACTTCAAGAATGGACACCCTATGGGTGAAGCCATTACATCATTCGACCTCATCGTTTGGCTATTCCCATCATTCAAGTTGATGACTATCCGCCATGCCATTCGGAATTCAAATCTAGCGCTGGAATAGTGTGTATTCCCGCCCCCCGCCACTCAATCGGCGGTAGCATCCTCCTGCTTTCTTTGCTAGAGATCGCTCCAATTACTGTGTCAGCCGTAACTAGCAGCTTTTTCTCAGCATCATGAAGCAGATTTCCCATACCATCCTAGTCTGTTGTTCGCTTTTTCTTCTTTCAGGCTGCTCCGAGTACTGGTGGACCCGTGGCCAGCCGCCGGGGGTTGAGCAACTTGTGGCCCGGTCTCAGCAGCGACTGCACGATGCCCGTCAGGCGCGCAGCGCTGCCCGAGAAGATGTTGCCGCCGCGTCCGAACGGGTCGAGAAGTCCCTACTGACGACGCTTGAAATAGTGGCGCAGGACGCTCGAGACGGACGAGTGCTTGAGCAACTGCAATCTGCCACAGACGGATTTCTTGCCCTCGAAGGCAAGCTTTCCGTCGGTTCACGAGCGGCCTACGGAGAACTCGCCGGTCAAATGAGGTCTTTCTCTCAGGCCGCGAGCGAAGGCAAGGGTATCGGACAATCGACGTTTGGCCTGTTCACTGCCCGCACCTTATTCTTTTTGGCGAATGAACTCCGGGTTCCCCCGCCTAGCGTCGGCTAGTGACTTGCTGAACAGTCTCTCGCTGCTTGCTCGAAGCGCAGGGCGCAGGAACGAGCATGTCTCAGCACCGTTGCAACACTATGCTGGCTGACGCCATCGTAGTTGTTTCCGCTTTGTAAACAACAGCCGGGTTCCCTGGTTTAACCCGGAAACCGTAGTAGACTTGCCATGCCCAAGCTCCATCGTTACAGCGTGGTGGCGAAGCTTCCTGAAAAGCTTTTGCCCCTCAGAGAGATTGCTGCAAACCTCTGGTGGACCTGGGACCAGAACGCAATCAATCTGTTTTCACGAATCGCGAAGCTCCGACCCGCTTCTTTGCGCCTCAATCCGGTAGAGCTGATCAACTCGCTGTCGACCACGGAGCTGGAGTCTCTGCTGCGAGACAACGGCTTGCTCGCCCAACTGGCCGAAGTTGTGGAGCGCTTCAATGACTACAAGCATTCGCGAAAGTGGTGGAATAGTTCGGTAGGTTCCGAACAAATGAGCGGCACGAGCATCGCCTATTTTTCGCTCGAGTTCGGACTCCACGAGACTCTTCCTGTCTATTCCGGCGGTCTCGGAGTGCTTGCGGGCGATCACCTCAAAGCAGCCAGTGATCTCGGCTTGCCGCTGGTAGGCGTGGGCCTGCTGTACTACGAAGGTTATTTCGCTCAGTATCTGAACGCTGAAGGATGGCAGCAGGAGTCCTACCCGCGCATCAATCCCAATCGGCTGCCAATCAGTCCTGCCCTTGCGGCTGATGGCTCACCGCTGACTTGCAAAGTAAAAATCCGCGAAGCTGATGTCTACCTTCGTGCATGGCGGGTAGACGTCGGATGCGTGCCGCTGTACCTGCTCGACACGAACATACCGGAGAACGAGCCGCAGTATCGATCGATCACAGCCCGCCTCTACGGCGGCGATCACCACACTCGCGTGCAGCAGGAACTCGTGCTCGGCGTCGGCGGACTAAAGATGCTTAACGCGCTCGGCTTCGAGCCCGATGTCATCCACATGAACGAAGGACACTCGGCCTTCGTCGCCCTCGAACAGATCCGAAAATTAATGGTGGAGCGAGACTTGAGCTTCGAAGAAGCTCGCCTTGCCACTTCGACGAGCAGCCATTTCACGACGCATACGCCGGTGCCCGCCGGAAATGACGTTTTTCCGAACGAACTCGTGTCCGAATATTTCGCTCCGTACGCCAAAGAGCTCGGCATCAAGACCGATCCGCTCCTCAGGCTCGGACGTATCGATGAGGAAAATCACGGCGAGCCCTTCTCGATGACCGTGCTTGCGCTGAAGACTTCCAACTCCGCCAATGGGGTAAGCATGCTGCATGAGCGGGTCTCGACGCAGCTTTGGCAGGGACTCTGGCCCGACTTGCCGCGCGAGGAAACGCCGATTGCCAATGTCACGAACGGTATTCACACCACATCCTGGACATCCCGCGACATGGCGGAGCTGTATGATCGCTACCTCGGACCGGACTGGCGCGAAGCAGTCGCGAATCCGGAAACTTGGAATGCCGTCAATCAGATCCCGGATGAGGAGCTTTGGCGAATCCGCTGCCGCAGCCGGTCCCTGCTGGTGCAGCATTGCCGGGAGCGTGTGAAGAAGCAGCTCGAGCGCCGGGGTGCCGGCCCGATCGAGATTGACCACGCCGGCACGATTTTGAATCCGGAAGCACTCACGATCGGTTTTGCAAGACGTTTCGCCGCTTACAAGCGTGCGACGCTAATCCTCCAAGACATTGACCGCCTCGTTCGACTGCTGGGCGACATGGATCGACCCGTGCAGTTCATCTTTGCCGGGAAAGCGCATCCTGCGGACCAGCGAGGTAAGGAACTGATTTCGAGCCTCGTCCATGCGCAGCATCGTCCCGAACTACGCGGCCGGTTTGTCTTCCTCGAAGACTACGATATGGGCATCGCTCGACGACTCGTGCACGGCGTCGATGTGTGGCTGAACAACCCTCGCCGCCCGCTCGAAGCCTGCGGCACGAGCGGCATGAAGGTGGCCGTCAACGGAGGGCTCAATATGAGCGTCCTTGACGGATGGTGGTGTGAAGCGTTTGACGGGGCGAACGGTTGGAGCATCGGGCAAGGCGAAGAATATGAATCCGAGAGCTATCATGATCAGGTCGAGAGCCGGAGCATCTACGATTTGCTCGAACGAGAAGTAATCCCCATCTTTTTCGACCGCAACGAGGTCAACGTACCGGTCGATTGGTTACGCATGGCCAAGCATTCGATTCGCACGATTGCTCCCCAATTCAGCGCTACTCGAATGGTGTCGGAATACGCCAAGGACTTCTACGATCCTGCAGCCCGTAAGCACCGCAGTATGGTGAGCTGTAATTTTCAGGATATCCGAACTGCAGCGCGCGCGGTCGAGCGGTTCGAAGCCGGATGGCAGAAGCTTCGCATTCTCGGTGTCGATGCCGACCGAGTCGATGAACTTCCTATCGGGAGAGACTTACCGGTAACCGTCCGGGTTCAGCTTGGAAGCTTCTCTCCTGAGGAGATTGCAGTCGAGGTGCGGTACGGCATTATCGATATCACCGACCGAATGCAGGAGCCGAAAATCACCGAGCTGACAAATTCACAACGGATCGGCGACGACGGCGTGTATGATTTTTCCGGCACGATTGCCACGGAACGAGCCGGCAGTTTCGGACTCTCGGTCCGCGTCTTCCCGCGCATCAACGGCAAGGCTGAGCGTTTTCTTCCGAGGCTTGTCACTTGGTGGGAGTAAGATCTTCAGTGCCGCTCAGTTTCCCGTGCATGTGCAAGTGCAGGGTGAATCCTGAACGCAGCATTCCAACCGCCCGCGACTTGTAGGCGACGCAAGTATTCGACTATCGATCGGATTGCTCCCCGGAAGGATTCCCTCCATTGCTCTGA
>JAGRAW010000232.1 GCA_020434415.1 Bdellovibrionales bacterium | reverse complement strand
CCAACTTCCTCGATCAGGAGCCTCGTGTCTCGTCCCAGGATACTCCCCATGTTGCTGTGTTGGTTAAGTCTTACCCTTAGCGGCAGCGGTTGCGGGACCGCGCACGTCGAAAGCTTTGCCGGAACGGTGCCCAATCTCAACCTTGTTCAATACTTCGAAGGAAACACCCGGGGCTATGGCCAAATTTATCGCTTCGACAAGCTCTCCCAGCAATTTACGGTGGACGTGCGCGGCTATTGGGAGGGGGAGGTGTTCGTTCTGGATGAGCACTTTACCTTCGTCGATGGCCGAACGGTGGAACGACAATGGCGAATCACCAAAGTTGATCAACATCGCTTCGAGGCGCGAGCCGATGACGTGAAAGGCGTGGCGAACGGCGTCAGCTTCGGAAAGGCCATTCGCTGGAATTATACCATGAGCATGGAGAAGTTTTCAGACAGCTCATGGCAGTTTACTTTCGACGACTGGATGTTTCGGCAGACAGACGACTTGCTGTTAAATCGGGCGCGCATTCGCAAGTGGGGCATTACTTTCGGCGAAATGATCATCTTGTTTGAGCGGCTCGGTAGCGGCTAGCTGATGCCTGGTCCTAGGCAGGCAGTTTCCGCCGGAACCGGCGTGCGTAGCCGCACCCGCACCCGCACCCGGTTCCGGTCAGCAGAAGGTGTGTTATAAGGCGACCTTCAAAGCCGTACTGAATGCCAGGTCGTTTTCTTCTTTGCCCTCGGCGGGAACGTTGTCGTACGTGTCTTCGACAGCAACGACGAGGGATAGCCACGAATTTAAAGCGGCTTCGATCCCAGCGTCTGCTTTCACAAGATAGTTATCCGAATCGTCGACGTCGAAGAGTACCTCGGCGTTCTGGTAAATCTTTGCAGTGTCGGAGAGTTTCCATTCAAAGCGCTCGCCGATAAACGGCGCCAGATAGTCATTTTCCACTTCACCGACTTCTTCGAACACATAGCCCGGACCAGCTTCAAAAGCGAGTTTCAAATCGTCCTCGCGAATGACGAAGTAGCCAACCGGTACTTTAAGCGTCACTCGATAGTCGATGTCTGCAATCTTGTCGTAGAGAAAATCAACGCCGCCACCGGCATACAATCTGTCACTCAAGAGGCGTTTGTAGGTAGCGGACGCTTTCAAATCCTGTTGTGTGACGTCCGATCCCGTATCCTCATCGGTATTTGTTCGCTCCTGCTCGCCGTAGCGACCAGAGATTCCGAAATCCCAAATATTTTGCTCGTAATCCCGTTTCACCGAGAGCTTGGTGTTCAGTAGCAGGGTGTTACTGTTACCGTCCGTCAGGTTGAAGCCGAAAATCAGCGAGCGGTCCCAGAGAGAGGGATCCTTTGGAGCCGCCGGCGAACACTCTCCGGGTTTGGTCAAGATGGCTTCAGCTTTTCCCGGAGTTTGTGCGTCGCAATAGGACAGCGGGAGAGCGAGGGCTACGAGTAATCCAAATGCAGTATGGGAAGTTTTTGTTTTCATGATATCCCGATAATCCAGTCAGGGTTGGCCCGCAAGATGGAATTATTGATGCAGGTGGGGAAGGCGACTCTATGCTTGTGTCAAGCGTCGAGGTTTGCGTTGGGGTCGAGGACCGGGTGTACTATAAAAAACGCTCCTCGGGCGGGCAGGAATCACGGCGTCCGCGGTAATTTCAGCAGAAGAGATGAGCAAATGAAAATCATCTATTGTGGACATTCCGCCGTAGTCGTCGAAACAGCCCGGGGCACTCGAATTGCAATCGATCCATTCTTGGACGGCAATCCATTATGCCCGAAGCAGCTTCGGGACCCCGGACCGTTGAACTACATCTGTCTCACACACGGCCATGCGGATCACGTCGGTTCGACGGTGGAGCTGGTGAAGCGCTACAACGCCACCGTGTTCGCGACGTTTGAGCTTGCCATGCTCCTGCAGCAAGACGGGGTCCCTGAGGCATTGCTTCAGCCGATGAACAAAGGTGGCAGCGTCGCTCTGCCGACCGAGGGGGTACGCTTTTCGCTGACGCAAGCCTTTCACTCAAGCTCATACCAGGCGAAGGATGGGAGCAGGTACTACGCGGGAGAGGCTGCCGGCGTTGTTGTTCAGGTTGAGGGCGGTCCCGCGATCTACCATGCGGGCGACACGTTATTGTTCAGCGATATGCGTCTTATTGGTGAATGCTTTCGACCAACGGTGGCGCTGTTGCCGATCGGAGACCGGTTCACTATGGGGCCCGGCGATGCGGCTGAAGCTGCAAAGCTTGTTGGTGCGCCGAAGGTCATTCCAATCCATTACAAAACGTTTCCCCAGTTGAGCGGAACGGCGGAGGAGTTCGCGGCCTTGCTGAATGAGACTGACATCGAGCCGCTAGTCCTGCAGCCTGGCGAGACTTGCTCGGTTTAAAGTGTCCTCTGCGAGTTGTGTCGCTCAACATTGCTCGGGATGTGTCCAGAGTCGACAGCCGTCGTGTTTGAGCCGATCCGGGAGAAACGCGTTGATAGCATAGACACTGCTTTGGATGTGAGGAGTTACAGCGTTGATTGTTAAGGAGCCGCCAACCAGGGCAAGAAGCGGTAACAATTGATCGGCTAGTCGAGCATCAATGCCACCTGCGGGTGTGATCTGCCGAACGAGATCGCTTGCAGCTTCCGCACCAACGATTTCTGCTCGTTTACCCTTTTCACCTAACGCACTGCCGCTGATGCAAGGCAGTTCGTTCGATCCGCGCGACAGCCAAAGGGTAATCACTGTGCCAATAGATTTTGTATCTACATACTCCTTCGTGATCTTCGCCGTACGACCAAGCTCTTTTAGTTCGGCTTTGGCGCCGCGCACTTGTCGTTCGGCAACTTCTTGAGCGCGCAGTTCATTAGACGCGATGCTCCGACCGTATATGGTGTGCACGGTTCCGGAGCTGTCCAGGGCAAGAGGGGAAACTTCTCTGGCAACGGTTTCGGCGACCCGCGACCAATCAGCATCGTCGGGCACTGAAAATCGTGGCCGGATCGTGAGTTCAATGCGGCCGGCACCTCCGGGGTAGAAGCCGCGTCGAACGAGTTCCAGTTTGATATCGGCGAGTGCTTGATAGTGCGGTAGTACGAGTTCGCGGAAAAAATCCAGCGTTGGTCCCCAACGGACATCGGTGCCGCCTTTCAGTTTTAACCGTATCTTGTCGTCGGCGAAGCAGCACGGCAGAAGCAGCGCCTGCAGTAGTAACGGGAGGCAGCCAGCGGTTTCAACGTCGATCGAAAGTGTTCGCCCCCGAATTGGTGCCGGACGAAAGGTAACGGTTTTTGCCCCAAGGGAAACGCCTTCCGCTGTGGCGTCGCTCAGAGCGAGCAGTGCTCGAACGGCGCTTACATGTTGCGCCTTAACGCCCGGATCGTTTCTACCTTGCCGGACGGCCGTCATTCGGAACGGTTGTCGCGTGAGGCAGCTGAGCGCAAGTGCACACCTTAGCATCTGACCGCCGCCTTCGCCGTAGGTGCCGTCCAGCTCTATCATTTCACTTCGTCAAGTAATAGCGCCGTGGTAGTTGCGGCAGGCTGCGGAGGTAGAGTCTGAGCCATGCAATCCTGGAGTGCCTAAAGGCGCCGCATTCACGTCCCCGCTGGTAGGGCGCGGCGGAGGGAGTATTTCGGTAAGCTGCTAATCGCGACGGGTGCCCAAGGATTCGCCGCATCCCGTGCACAGGTAGTCATACAGTTGGCCACTGCTAAGGAAGAGAAGCGGCTTTTCTCGTACGGGCATCGACCGTCTGCATGTCGTACAATACAGTTCAGAGGCGCCGAAGCTACGAAAACTATCTTGCGGCTGCGAACGCTGCTGAAACTGGCTGACTTGCCGAGGTAGTCGCATTCGATTGTTCTGCACGGCTCATTCTCCTTCAGCGTAGCGCCGAGAGCTCCCACAGCGAGACTTCGATGGAGCTGCTTTCGGCAGGCCTTTCAAGCGTAGCGTAATTCTGTGCCAATTTAAAGCGTCACCTGATGAAGGAGGGGCGATGGCCTATCGACGGTGTCTCAACCGAGTCCACTAAGGCACTTCTGTACGTAGTCTGCAAAGTTTGACTCAGGAAATCTCTTCAAGAAGAAAGAATAGAGTGCTTTCGCCTCCGCGGTGTTACCGGCCGACGCAGCGGCGTCCGCTATTTCGATCAGTTTCTTTTGGATTGCGATGGGATCCCTTTCGGCAGCATGCATTCCTTTACTGGCGGCCCAACCCGCATCGCCGAAGTGCGCTTCGACGAGGAGTGCATCGGCAAGCTTTTCCAGTGTCTGGGCAGACAGGGGTAGGGCGTGGCGCTCCTTTGCCTGCGCCACAAAAATCTGGACCGCGTTCTTCCCGTCCCCTCGCGTCAGGGCTAGCGAAATCAGCGTGGCGGGATCAGTAACCGCCTTCGTCTCCACCTCTGGTGTAGGTGCCGACTGTTCTTCAGACGATGACGTGGTCGAGGATGTGGCAGAGTGTGTGGTTGACGGCGGTGTCGTCGAGAGAAGGGCCGCGGCGGCCAAGGGGTTGAGTAGTTCAGCGGGCGATACCGGTTTGGCTGTTAGAGCCCCATCCGATCCGAGCACATCTTGTCCGAGTGCGAAGGCGCCCGATAATCGACCTAGGAGTACGGGAGAAGCGAGAGCCGGAACTAGGTAAATTACCCCCGCGAGAGCAGCTCCGGCGACGGGTGACGCCAGAAATGCGAGCGCCAACAAGCAGAGTGCGATTGGCAGATACACGGCAGTAAATACGAAGAGTCCGCCGGCGGCGGCGCTGTAGAAGGCAATCACGTCACCGCGCTTCATGTGCCACAGCCACGCCCAAGGCTCGAACGAAAATACCTCGCTAATGTCCTGCCAGCTTATCGCAAGCAGTAGACATAATGTCGGAAGGAGAGCGCCGATGAAGAGGAGCAAGGCGAGAAGGACTCCAAGAAATCCGGCTTGGGCGACTGAGGTCATGCTCGTAGGTAGATAAGCCCCTTTCGAGAGAAGATACACAGCACCGCCAATCAATGTCATTCCGGGGACCAGGAAGCAGAAGTAGCGAAGCGCGAAAGCTCTAACGTCCTCAGACGAGGCAGCGCCGCTGAAATTGAAAAATCCGCTGTGGAGCTGCCCATTACTTGCGGGAACGGCGAAGCGGCCGGTGATCAATACTGCGGCAACGCTGATTACAAGCAGCACCAACGGCTGGGGGACTTTGTCGCCCATGAAAAACAGAGCCGCGAGTAATGCTGCCCAGGTTCCAAATACCGGCAAGAGGGATAGCAGGGTTGATGGTCGCAAGAACCCGGCAACGACTTCACCGGCGAGACCTCTGAACGTTGAAATTTGATTGACGGACACCGTGCCTCAGCTCCGGTAAGGTGTGCGAATACCTCCAAATATGGTTAGTCTGCTGGATCGTCGCTCACGCGAAACTCGCTAGCCAGGAATTGGGATGCAACAGACTGCTTAGATACAGCTACACGGTGCACATCGCTCCGGCAAGGCTCTTTTCCTCCGCACGTCGGCACCGCTGCGTCAGGTTAATGTGAACAAGAGAGCGTGTTCACCGTTTCCTCAATGCACGGAGACCCCGTGGAGCTAAATGAAGCGGTGTGAGGGTCGGGCGGAAACGACGACGGTCGTTTCCTGAAAGGAGTACCGGGAAGAAGGAATCTAGGCGTTCAGCACGCTTACGAGCTCAGCGGTCGACATAAACTCTATCCGCGAACAGCTCTGTCTGTGTTCCTCGCCAAAGGGGCACAATCCAACAGTGCAATATGAATCATCTCCCGGGCGCGCCTGCGAGCAATAGTTACGCACGGACGAGCGCTCCGCTTCGGACCAGACCTTCCGTACCAAGCCCTTATAGAGCGCCCAAGACGCGTGCTGTAAGACTTCGCGATGCTGTTGCGTCGCCGGGATCGAGTCATCTACACGGCGGAAAAGAGGGACTCCCACTAACACTTGTCCATCAGGTACTTGTGCGGCAAGACCGAACGCGTTGCAACAGTCGATGCTCTTTCTCGACGCACTGTCTTCCGCAGCGAAAACCCAGCTTTCCCGGATTGTAGTTCTATCGACAAGATAGAAACATCCTAGCACGGGTATTAGCGGGCGTCCCGCTGTTGGCTTGGCGGAAGACGTTTGATCCAGAGCGTTCAGCAAGGCGGTACCTGTCTGACTAAAACCAGTTACACTCATCCGACTCTCCTTGTAAAATTAGGGAATTCACTGCCTCCATACCTGAGGTGTATCGAGGCAGTGTAGATCTCTGTGGTTGCCGTATCGTTAAAAAAAAAATAGCTATTGAAAGAAGAACCTACTCGTCGTCGTTTCGAACTTGTCTCGTGCAGAAGCGTTCTTTCTGATGAGCCGCAACTTCGAATCGTGGGCGCATTGTATGCGTAGCAGAAACACTGTCAATCCCTTCAGAGCATTTGGGATTTTTGACCGTATCATAGCCCGTTGTACGATGAGTCGGCGGGTCCGCATCCGCAAAATCTGCCTGTGATCTCAGTCGCTTGGTTGTCCGACTTTCGGATTCGACGTACGTTTTGGAAGTTTGTAGTGCTGTTCGACGCATGAGGGGCAGAAACCATGCGAGAAGAGCGCATCCGAGCGAGCGCTGATATAGTGCTCAATCGGGTGCCACTCGCCGTCCGAGCG
>JAGRAW010000231.1 GCA_020434415.1 Bdellovibrionales bacterium | reverse complement strand
TCCTCCCGCTGGCATAGCCGAGAGAAAGCAGACGGTGTTCGAACGCTGCGGGCCGTTCGACTATCGGCCGGCCGGTCAACTCCGCAAGCACCGCGTAGGGACTGGTGCGATATGCCCGGCCCAGTTCGAAAAGCTGCATGCTCTCTCGATACCGAGCGTTCTTGTCGAGCACTTCGATCATGCCGGGCACGAGCGTGGTGCGAATGAGCCGCTCTGATTGATCGACCGGGTTCACGACCTCGACTGCCGCATCAGTCGAATAACCGAGTGATGCGGCTCGCCCACCGTTCATGAAACTGTAGTGATAGAACTCACTAAAGCCCATACCGACCAGAGCGTCCTGTAAGCGGTATTCCAGCTCATGGAGCGGTCGAGGACGAGCTGCCCGGGATTCTATTCGCGGGGAGGCCTCAGGCACGTTCTCATAGCCGTTAATCCGCCCCACTTCTTCAACAAGATCGTCTTCGATGCTGATGTCTCGAGTCGCCCGATAATACGGCACATCGACACTGCCGCTGCCGGTATCACGAAATCCGAGGGCGCTAAGAATTCCCTCGATGCGCTCGTTACTCAATTCAGTGCCGAGGCGCTCTCTGATATAGCTGCACCGTAACGGCACCTGGACTGCTGCCGGGCGCTGAGGAAAGTCGTCCGCAGGCGCCCCCACGATTTCAACTTTTGGCTGAACGCTGCGCAGTAACTCCACGAAGCGCTGCGTCGCTAGCGGCACCGTGTAAGCGGAAAGACTCTTCTCGAAGCGATTGGACGCATCAGTTCGCAGATTGTGTCGCTTGGTCGTATGACGAATGCGCACGGGGTCGAAATTTGCCGCCTCCAGCAACAGGCGCGTAGTTGCTGCGCGAACTGCTGTCGGCGCACCTCCCATCACACCACCCAAGGCAACACAGCCGGAACCGTCGGCGATAACGATGTCCTCGGGGACGAGCGAACGTTCCTCCCCGTCCAGTCCGCTGAAGACCTCCCCCGGAAGCGCCCCGCGCACGAAAATGGTGTGCCCCTCCAGCAAGTCGGCATCGTACGCATGATTGGGTTGTCCGATGTCATGCATGACGTAGTTGCTCAGATCGACCAGGAGGTTTCGAACTCCCGCGCCGACGGAATAAAGCCGTCGTCGCATCCAGTCAGGCGAGGGCTTGGCCTCCACCTGTCGCAGCTCGAGCGCAGTAAAGCGGCGGCATCCGCTTTCCGGCGCAACTTTTACGGAGAAGTTGGAAGCAGCACCGCCAAGCGCGCGAAAGGCGTCAGCGCCTTCCGGGTAGGCGTCTGACCAAGCGTCGGCGTTCTTCTTTAGCGGTCTGCCGAGAATCGCTCCAATTTCGCGGGCGAAACCAAAGTGGCTCCAAAGGTCAGGACGGTGCGTCAGCGACTTGTTGTCGATCTCGAGGAGGGTGTCTACTACCCCCAAGTGCTGCGATAGGCGGTCCCCGGGTGAAGCGCTTTCAAGTTCGAGAATTCCCTCATGAGAAGGTCCGATTCCTAACTCCGCTTCTGAAACGAGGATGCCGTGACTGACGACGCCCGCCACCTCACGCACGACTATCTCTTGCGCTCCTTCCCCGCCTGGTTTCACCACAACGCCACCAGGAGGAACATACGCCGTCACCATCCCAACTCGACAATTGGGAGCACCGCAAACGACCTGCACTTGTGCGTCTCCTACCGCAATCGTTGCGATCGTCAGGGCGCTTTTCGTCGGATGAGAATCGGCAGCGACAACATGCGCGGCAACGGCATGCTGAAGACCGACACCGCCCACATGAACGGCATCGACCTCGGCAACTCGCGTCGTAATCAGCTCTTCAAACTGCTCCGCTGAGAGATCGTCGAAATCGACCCAGTCACTCAGCCATGTTCTAGAAATTCGCATTGCGAAGGCCTCAGGCGAACTGCTTTAGGAAGCGCAGGTCTCCGCCTTGCAGATGGCGGATATCATCAATCTGGTAACGGCTCATGACGAGTCGGCTCAAGCCGAGGCCGAATGCGAATCCCTGCCACTCGCTGGGGTCGATGCCTCCGTATTCGAGGACTTTAGGGTGCACCAGTCCGCAGGGAAGAAGCTCGAGCCAGCGACCCCTGAACCAGATGTCGAGCTCGAAGCCGGGTTCGACGAAGGGGAAGTAGCCGGGACGCAGTCGAATCTTCTGTTCGGCACCGAAGATCTCTCGCAACAGCGTTTTCATGAAGTAAATCAAATGACCGACCGTAACGTGACGATCCACCATCATGCCTTCCATTTGATAGAAGGTATGTTCGTGGGTGGCATCCATTCGTTCGTAGCGAAAGCAACGACCGGGGGCGACTATTCTTAGTGGAGCAGTGCGCTGCTCCAAGGCTCGAACTTGAATGGCCGAAGTTTGCGTACGGAGCAGCCCGCCGCCGGCAGTCCAAATCGTGTCCTGCATGTCGCGCGCGGGATGGGTCGAGGGAATATTCAGTGCCTCGAAGTTGTAGTATTCACTTTCAACCTCGGGGCCGTCGACCACCTCAAAGCCAAGACTGATGAAGATCTTCTCGAGCTCGCGCTGCACCCGGCTGAGGGGATGAAGGGAGCCGGGCTCGAAGGCGACAGGAACTCCCCGGACCGGCAGCGTAACGTCGATCCATTCGGCTTCGAGACGCGCTAGCTGTGCATGACTAGTGAGCGCGGACAAGCGCTCACTGAGGAGCGCTTCGACGGAGCGCTTCGCTTCGTTTAGAAACGCGCCCAGCTCTTTCCGCTGCTCGGCCTCAACATCCTTGAGACCCTTCATCAACAGCGTCAACTCTCCCTTCTTCCCTAGGAAGCGGACCCGGAGCTGCTCCAGTTCAGCGGCATCCGCTGCGGCCGCAATTTGTGCGGTGGCCGCGTCGGTAACGTGACTGACAGTGTGGGCGTTGATCACGCGCTGGAGAAGCTTTAGCCTCGAGCTGCTGCGAGACTTTCCTTGGCAACGCCGGCAACAGCAGCAAACGCCTCCGGATGGAGCGCGCCGAGGTCGGCGAGAATCTTCCGATCGAGCTCAACACCGGCCTTGGATAGGCCGTTAATGAACTGCGAGTAGCTCAGTTCCTCCTGGCGAGCTGCCGCACCGATACGGATAATCCACAAGCGACGGAAATCCCGCTTCTTTCGCCGTCGGTCACGATAGGCGTAGGTCAGCGCCTTCTCGGCACGCTGCGTCGCCTGACGGATGGTGTTCTTGGAACGTCCGCGAAAGCCCTTCGCTACTTTCAGTATTCGATTGCGACGGCGACGCGCCTTAACGCCACGTTTTACTCTCATCTTCTGATACCTTCTTCAGGAAACTAGCTAGCTATACGGAAGCAGACGGTTGAGCTCTTTAATATCCGAGGGAGCGATGTGCAGCACACCTCGGAGCTGACGCTTCCGCTTCCGTGACTTTTTGGTCAGGATGTGGCGCCGAAACGCAGCCGCTCGCTTTACCTTACTACCACCGGTTTTACGGAACCGCTTCGCTGCGGCCCGATTGCTTTTCATCTTCGGCATAACCCGCCCCGTTCACCGTTATCCGCAGCGAACTCAGTGTCGAAACCAGGCGACACTCCAGCCCACCACGCTCACTGGATTAGTTAATCCCCAGATACTATTAGGATTTGCACCACTGGTGGGTGCAAAGGTGGCATACACTATCAGTATTGTTGCCGAAACGCTAGCCCAGTACGTAACACGTCATATTGGCTATTTCTCTGTTTTGAGGCGGTTTTTTGCTTGCGTCAAAATTGCTTGAATGGACTCCAGCTCTGCCGGTTTCACCAGGTGATAATCGAACCCTGCTGCAAGTGACCGCTCCCGATCCTGCGGTTGTCCAAATCCGGTCGTGGCTACAAGCAGCAAGTTCCGCCACCTAGGGTCCTGCCTGAGCCGCCGAGCTAGTTCGATGCCATCCATTCCCGGCATACGTATATCGGAGAATACGATGTCGGGCTGATACTCTTGCAGCACCTCCAACGCCTGCGTCCCATCCTCCGCAAAACGCACCTCATGCCCCAACTCCTTGAGCAACATCGCGAACAGGTAGCCCACTGCTTCCGAATCCTCGACAACAAGCACTCGCACACTTCCTCCCTTTCCGTTGCTTGGGGCCTCTCCGAGATTCTCACCGCGCTCGGACGACACCTGTTCAAGCAGCGACAACTCTACGATAAACTCACTACCCTTACCGTGCCCGTCACTCTTCGCAGTTACCGTGCCGCCGTGTAACTCCACAAGCCCTTTCACCAACGAGAGTCCGAGCCCGAGCCCACCTGCTCCAACCAGCGCCTTGCCGTGCTCGCCTTGACTGAAAGGTTCAAACAAGCGTTCAAGCGTCTGCGGGCCAATACCGATGCCGGTATCTTGAACCGAGAGCACTGCTCGCCCTTTCGTCGCATCACCAGTAAGTCGGACTCGTATAGTCCCGCCACTCTCCGTGAACTTCTTCGCGTTCTGCAAGAGATTGGTGACGACCTGCGTCATCCTTGTGGTGTCACCGTGCACCCAAATCGGCTCTTCGGACACATCCAGCTCCAGGGTGTGGCGACCAACGTCTTGCGCTACTCCGTCGAACTGCTCCCGCACGACCGCGCGCACGAGATCAGAAAAACGAAGCGGCTCCCTCCGCAACGTTATCTTGCCTTTGGTGATTCGGCTCACATCGAGCAGGTCATCGACCATCCGCAGGATGTGACCGGTTTGACGCTGCATCATTTCCAGGACCTGTGCTTCTTTCTCGTCCCGCGGCTGAAACAGTTCAAGGAGCGACAAGCCATTCAATACAGCTGCAAGAGGATTTCGAAGCTCATGCCCCAGCAACGCAAGAAAGTCATCCTTGCGCCGCGCCTCCGCCCTCAGCCATTCCTCAGCTTCTCGCCGTTCGGTAATATCCCGAGCGTAGACTTCGAGGTGCTCGTCCCGCGGATACAAATGCACTTCAAACCAGCTGTCGACGATCTTTGAACGTGCTTCGAAACGGACGGGTGACTGCTCCGTAAACGCCAATTCGTAGTGCTGATGAAACGCGCTCCCGCGGCTCTGAGGGAACAAATCCCAGAAGATATTTCCCAGCAAGCTTTCTCGCGTATGGCCGCAGAAAATCTGCCTTAGCGCAGCGTCGTTCACTTCCAACAACCGATATGTTCGGTCGATACAGAAGTAGGAATCAGTAATGCTACCCAGCACCAACTGCACCCTTTCAAGCGCCATGCCCAGTCGTGCTTCAGCGGTCTTCTGATTTTCGATATCCGTACCGGTCCCGTACCATTGAACCGCACGGCCCTCAGCGTCTCGGTACGGCACAGCACGCGTAAGAAACCAGCGATACTCCCCGTCATGGCGGCGAAGACGTTGTTCCATGGAATATTCTCGTTCTTCGGCAATGGCAGCACGCCATGCCTTGAGCGTCTTGTCGTAGTCGTCGGGATGTAACGCTGCGGTCCAGCCGTCACCCTGCACCGAGTCCAAAGCCATGCCCGTGTATTCCAACCAGCGCGGGTTGCAGAACTCGATTGCACCGTCCGGTCGACTAGTCCAGACAAAATGAGGAATGGCGTCGGTGAGCACCCGAAGGCGCTCCTGATTGTCTCGAATCTCTCGCTCAGCTCGCTTTCTTTCCGTGATGTCCCGGGCGATCTTGGATGCACCGACGATCTGCCCCTCGGCATTTCGAACGGGTGAGATCGTGAGCGAGACATCAATGAGCCGCCCGTCCCGTCTGCGGCGAATCGTTTCGTAACTCTCGATGCGCTCTCCCTGGCGCAAACGCTGAAGGATGGTGACTTCCTCATGCCACCGCTCCTTGGGAATCAGGACACGGATATCTTGCCCCACCATCTCCTCTCGGGTGTAACCGAAAACACGTTCAGCAGCACGATTCCACGACGTAACAATCCCCTCCAGCGTCTTACTTGCAATCGCGTCGTGTGACGATTCGACGATTGCTGAAAGTAACGCCTCGGTGTGAGCATCAGCGAAAGTGGTGTGATTTCCCATGGACTGTTGAGTATGAACTGAACATGCCGCCCAGCCAACCGCCTGCGTTGTAATGGGATCCCGCAAGGATCAGTAGCGCGACTTCCCGTCAGCCAAGCGAGCCCGTTCGCACAACGACCGCGGCCGACAAAATCCAACGAGCTACTGACAACCAATCCTCGCCCTCCCAGCGGAGCTGGCTCACCTACATTCATCAACCTGCATCACCTCCCGTCAGAGGAGCGGCAAAACTCCAAAGCGACTTCGCAGCCCGTAGCGCGACGATTTTCGCACAATTTACCTGCCCCTTTGATCTTCGCCGACCCAGGACAACTACCGTGCAAACCGTTGCCCCGTCTTTCCTGATCTGGTACACCACTCCTTCCCTATGGCCTACCCATAGGCGCGTAGCTCAGTTGGCTAGAGCACTTGCTTGACGTGCAAGGGGTCGCCAGTTCAATCCTGGCCGCGCCTACCATCCTTATCGCCGGGCTTTGGCAGTATCCCCGCCAGAGCGCTTCGGGCTGCTGATTTCTTGGAGTCAAGACCGAGTGAGCCTCCCTACTCGAGAGCGTGGAGACGTTGGCATCGTCGTCTTCGGCGGCTCATTTGATCCGATGCACGTCGGACACGTTCAGGCGATTCGCAGGCTATGTACACGTTTTCCGCAAGTC